>CAKKSP010000026.1 GCA_919902045.1 Omnitrophica bacterium GWA2_41_15
TTTTTCTTTTTCCCGCCCCTCTTCATCTTAGCGCAGGAGACGTCGCCTTGCTTATCAAGGAAATATAAATACCCTTCTTTTCTCTTGATTCCGCATTTAACGACCTTTTTAGTACCACCACCCTTTTTACTACCTCTTTTCATCTTCGCGCAAGAAACATCACCTTGCTTGTCGATGTAATAAAGGTAACCCTTTTCACGCTTTACTCCGACTTTCGTTACTTTTTCAGCCATAGTTTTTGTTCACCTCCTCCCTTAACAGGTTAATTCAAAGCACCGTCATTAGGTGCCGATTTTTACCGGGTTTAAAATTTGCTTCAACATCGCTACTGCTGAAAGTACCGCCAAATAACTTGTCTTCGGATTATCCGGATGAATTGTATTTTCGGTGCGAGTGGTTATTTTGCCGCATGAAGCAACTATTTCTACCTGATGGATATTTTGATTAATCAAAGGGTCCGCAACAATGCGCACTAAAGTATTTTCCGGGCCGATACCTGCTAAGCTTAACGTCGCGGCGACATTTATATTTTGCGGAAATAATTTTACCGCAAAAGAAGCGCTACCCTCAAATAACACTAATTCTTCTTTTATTTGTTCAAGCTTGATTTTCTGCTCTAATATATACGGGATCCCGGCAAAAGCACTCGGAGGTTTTCTTGTAGTCAAAATTACCTTTTTAATCTCAGCGCAAGATGCTGCTTTTAATCCGTCTATTCCACAAAGCGCACCAGAAGGAACATAAAGACGAGCCCCATTTTCTTTAGCAAGCATGACTAATTCTTTATAGTGCTCTAAAATACCTCCTACACTTAAAACAATAGCGTCTTTGGAAGCTAACAAAGCTTTTTTTACAATTTCAAACGCGAAGCCCGCCTTTGTAGCTTCAACAATAAGATCAGAATGCAAAATCGCCTCATCAACAGTTAAAACAGCAAGTTTAGGATTATTGAATTTATTAGCCAATTGATAAGCTTTTTGTGTATCCTGGTCACAGAGCGCGCTTAATTGAGCATCGGATGAAAACTGCTCAACAACAGCATGCGCCAAAGATGTCCCGATCGCGCCGCAGCCTACGATTCCGATTTTGAGGAGTTTTGTCATATTTCCCTTAGGGACACTTTTTGATATTCAAATTACATGTTAAAAAGTGTCCCTAGACTTAGATTTTAACAATTATATTATCAATCAACCTCGTTTTCCCAATAAACACCGCCAAAGCGATCACAACTTTACCTTTTATTTTCTTTAACGGCTCCAAGGTGTCCGCATCAACTATTTCCACATATTGGACTTTTGCCGATTCTTTTCCGGAAATCATTTCTTTTATTTTATAAATGATTTTACCTGCGTCTCTCTGGCCATTTTTAATCAGGCATCTTGCTTGCTCAAGAGAATCAAATAACACCGGCGCATCCGCTCTTTCTGAAGAAGTAAGATAGGCATTGCGCGAACTCAAAGCCAAGCCGTCTATTTCGCGCACTGTCGGTAAAATGTTAACATTTAACGGAAAATTTAGGTCTCTTACCAAAGCGCTGATAATCCGCGCCTGCTGAATATCTTTTTGGCCAAAATAAGCATCATCACAGGAAACAATATTAAATAGTTTTATAACTACGGTAGCCACTCCGCGGAAATGCCCGGGCCGGTATTTTGCGCATAACCCCTTATCTAAATCTTTGACTTCAATATATACCTTATGGCCTTTTTTATACATCTCTTCCGTGCTGGGATAAAAAATTACATCTACTCCCTCTTTTTGGCAAAGCCTGGAATCAGCTTTAAAGTTTCTTGGGTATTTTTTTAAATCTTCTCCGGGCCCAAATTGCGCAGGATTAACAAAAATACTCACCACGACGTAATCATTTTTTTTACGCGCAGCCCTGATTAAGCTAAGATGTCCAACATGTAAAGCCCCCATTGTCGGGACAAAACCAATTGTCTTTTTTTGTTTGATCGCCAAGCGGCAATATGCCTGCATTTTAGCAATACTGCGAATAATTATCATACAGCCTTCCGCGACCTACGCGGTCGAAATTTCGACCGCGTAGGTCGAATAGGTCAAATTATTTGGCGTAGCGGCTCTAAAACAAAATCCCGCTTAAACATGTACGGATGCGGAACTTCTAAATATTTAGTACGAATTAACTTGTCGCCATAAAGAAGAATATCTAAATCTATCAGGCGCGGCCCCCAACGCACAGACGGAGTACGGCCGATTTCTTTTTCGATCTTTTTTAATGCTTTTAATAAAACAGAAGGTGTAAGTGCAGTACGAATCTTAAGGGCGCCGTTTAAGTATTTCGGCTGGCCCTTAGGCCCTCCTACTGCCTCAGTTTCGATAAGCTTTGAGGCTTTAAGAACTTTAGTATTTTTAATGCGGTTTAATTTTTCGATAGCAAGAAGGATATTTTTACGACGATTACCTAAATTAGCCCCTACCCCCAAATAACAGGTTTCCATCATCAAAAAATTTTTTGTAATCTCCCTACTGCTTCTTTTATGCGCTCTTTGTTTACTGTCAGTGCGATACGTAAATAACCTTCACCATATTTACCAAAACCCACCCCCGGAGTAAGCACGATATCAGCTTTATCAAGGATGTGGCGAGCTGCGGTAATAGAATCAAATTTTGCCGGCGCCTTAAACCATACATAGAATGTCGCTTTAGGCGATTCAACGGGCCATCCCATAGCACGTAATCCTTGCACTAAAGTATCGCGGCGCTCCTGATACATCGCGCACATATTCTCTAAATGCGCAGCCGGAGTCTCAATCGCAGCCACTGCCGCAAGCTGTATAGCAGAAAATATCCCCGAATCAAGGTTTGATTTTACTTTTGCTAAGCCCGCAACTAATGCAGGGTCACCGCATGCCCAGCCAACACGCCAGCCGGTCATATTATAGGTTTTAGAAAGCGAGTGGAATTCTATTACGATTTCCTTTGCCCCATCGATCTCCAGCATGCTCATCGGCCTACACCCGTCATAGGCCATTTCAGAGTAAGCAATATCAGAAACTATAACCAACTTATTTTTTTGCGCAAATTTTATTGCTTCAAGGTAAAAATCTTTTCCGGCAATTGCAGAAGTCGGATTATTAGGATAATTAAGATAGATGTATTTTGCTTTTTTAAGAATACTAGCGGGAATTTTCTTAAAATCAGGCAAGAAATTATTTTTTTCAATTAGCGGCATCAGATAAGGCTTACCGCCTGCAAGGATCGTACCCCCTTTATACGGCGGGTAACACGGATCAGGCACCAACGTATAATCACCCGGATTAACAAAAGCAAGCGGAAAATGCGCTATTCCTTCTTTTGAACCGATTAAAGGTAAAATTTCGTTTTCCGGATTAAGAGTTACACCAAAACGCTCTTTATTCCATTTGGCAATCGCCTGACGCAACACCGGCATCCCCTGATCAAGGGCATAACGGTGATTCACCGGATCCTGCGCTGCCTTATAAAGCTTATCAATAACATGTTTAGGCGTAGGTTGATCAGGATCCCCTATCCCCAAATCAATAATATCTCTTCCCTCAGCGCGCGCTTTACGCTTGGCTTTATCAATCTCTAAAAATAAATACGGCGGCAATAGCTGTAAACGTCTTGCTAATTTCATATTAACCTACCTCCATAAAAAAACGCCACACATAAATGTAGGGCAGGTTTAAACCTGCCCTACACCTAGCACATCCAGCATGGAATAAAGCCCTGCGGGCTTACCTGCTACCCATTTGGCCGCACGCAATGCGCCCAAAGCAAAAAGGTCGCGTGAATGCGCCTGGTGCTTTATTTCAATACGCTCGGAATTCCCGCAAAAAGTTATCGTATGGTCTCCGACAATATCGCCTAAACGTATGGCATGGATTGGAATCTCTTTCTTGGTAACATCTGCAAGTACCTGCCCAAATTTCTTGGCAGTCCCTGATGGAGAATCCTTTTTTGTCTTATGATGCGCTTCTACTATCTCAATTCCGTAATCAGGCCCTAAGCTTTGAGCAATATTTTTTACCGCCGCAAATAAAACATTTACCCCGATAGACATATTCGGAGAAAAAACAACCGGTATCACTTGTGCCACTTCTTCTACTTTTTTTATCTGATCAAGGCTTAATCCAGTCGTACCGAGCACTAAGGCTTTTCTGTATTTAGCCGCATATTCAAGAGTAATATCCACAGCTTCTGCAACCGTAAAATCAATCAGCGCATCAATAAGAAAAAGTCCGTCGAAGTTAGAGGAAATTTTTAGCTTCCCTAACTCTTTGCCAATCATTGGAGTGCCTTTTTTCTCAAGCGCTAATGTAATTTCAAAATCTTTATCAAATGACGCTAATTCATAAATCCTGCGGCCCATTTTGCCGCAAACGCCAGTGATACCTAACTTGATCATCGCAAACTCCTTGCTAGTTAGGGACATTTCTTAAGATATTGTTTACATGTTAAGAAATGTCCCTGAAGAAATGTCCCTGAAATTTTAACTTAGCAAACCATACTTTTTCAATTCCTTCTTAAGCTTCTCCACATTCTCAGGTACCATTGAACACATCGGCAACCTTAAATCCGGGCCGCACATTTTCAATAACCCCATTGCTGTTTTTACAGGAATAGGATTTGTTTCAATAAACATCGCCTTTACTAAAGGTAACATTTTATAATGCAAATTCTTTGCCTTTTTTAAATCACCTTTACTAAAAGCAGTAACCATATCCGAAACATCTTTTGGGATAATATTTGCAACAACCGAGATAATCCCTGTCCCGCCGATTGCTAAAACCGGCAAAGTCAACGCATCGTCGCCGGATAATAAAACAAACTTTTCCCCGCACAATGCTTTAACCCGCGACATCTGTTCTAAATTTCCGGAGGCTTCTTTTACTCCGACAATATTTTTACAATCCGAAACAAGCTTCTCTATCGTTTCCGGTTCAATATTAACCCCGGTACGGGAGGCAATATTATAAAGGATGATCGGGATATTCACTGCATCAGCGATTGCTTTAAAATGCGCATAAAGCCCGCGTTGAGTCGGCCGATTATAATACGGAGAAACCTGTAAAGACGCATCAGCTCCTAATCGAGCAGCTTGCTTTGTCAGCATAATTGCTTCTTCGGTTGAATTAGAACCTGTGCCTGCGATTACCGGAACTCTTTTTTTTACCTGGCTGACAACCAGCTCTATTACCTTTTCATGTTCTTCAAAAGTAAGCGTAGCTGACTCACCCGTTGTGCCGGAAGGAACAATTCCTGAAGTACCGTTTTTAATCTGAAAATCAACTAGCTGCCTTAATTTATCTTCATCGATTTTTCCTGCTTTAAAAGGAGTAACTAATGCAACGATAGACCCCTTAAACATAATATTCTCCTTTGTACACAATTTGGGCTTTTCCTTCAAGCCAAACTTGAGCTAACTTGCCTTTATTATAATTAAAACAAACTTTTAACACCTCTCCGCCACGGGTATACGCCTTAACCGAATAGTTGCCGTCTTTCCATCCGGAAGATCTTAACGCAGAAATTATTGCCGAAGCAGTTGTGCCTGTGCCACAGGCAAGCGTTTCATCCTCAACTCCTCTTTCGTAAGTGCGGATACGAATTTCATCATCTCCGAGAACTTCAACAAAATTCGCGTTTGTGCCTGCGGGTTTGAAAAATTTATGATTTCGGATATTGCGCC
Source organism: Omnitrophica bacterium GWA2_41_15 (assembly GCA_919902045.1). GTDB lineage: Bacteria > Omnitrophota > Gorgyraeia > Gygaellales > Profunditerraquicolaceae > CAKKSP01. Next base: position 5,678 of record CAKKSP010000026.1, read on the forward strand.
CTAAATTAAAAACATCCATATTACCTAATCCCTGGACAAAAACTACTGCATGAGGCACCCCGGTATTTAAAAAATCCATTCGCAGGTTACGCTCTCCGATCTTTACAGATATGTCTTTACGAAGGTCTTTCGGGTCGGGAAGATTGATCTTTACGGTGTTGGCTTTTACTTCCGCAGCTACTATTCCTGCCTTAGTATGTATATTCATACGTTGTACTCTATACGCTCGCTGCACGCTATACGCTATACGCTGTACGCTATAGAGAGCAATGCAACGGGCGCCATTACCGCACATTTCTGCTTCAGTTCCGTCAGCGTTAAAAATACGCATACTCACTTTATTAACGGATTTTTTCCCAAAAATAAGCAATCCATCTGCGCCTACGCCGTATTTTCTGTCGCATATTTTTTTAGCTAACGACTTGTAACTTGTAACTTGTGACTTGTGACTACTTTCTATTAATACGAAGTCGTTACCCGAAGCCACCATTTTAGTAAAATTAATTTTTTTCATGCAGGGACGATTTCGTTACGGTAAAGATCCTCATACTCCTCACGTTTACGCACCAGAAATACCTTATCTTTAACTACCATTACCTCTGCAGCTCTACGCCGGGAATTGTAATTTGATGACATGCTAAATCCATAGGCACCTGCGCTCATTACGGCAAGATATTCCCCTTCCTTAACCTGCGGCAAAACTCGGCCTTTGGCAAAGAAATCTCCACTTTCGCAAATCGGCCCCACCACATCGCACTTGCGACTTGTGACTTGTGACTTGCGGCCACTTTGCTTTACTGGGACTATATTATGGTATGCATCATAAAGCGCAGGCCGAATCAGGTCATTCATCCCGCCATCAACAATGATAAATTTTTTAAGCGGATTATCTTTATTATACAGCACTTTTACTACCAATATTCCGGCATTACCGATAATAAACCTGCCTGGTTCCATAATTATTTTAAGGCCGGTTTCTTTTAATATCGGAAGCACTTTTTTAGCATAAAGCTGCGCAGTCTGAGGAGTTTCATTATTATATACTATTCCTAAACCTCCTCCGATATTTAGGTATTCCAAATTAATCCCGCTATTTTTTAGCTTACGGATAAAAAAGCTTATTTTAGAAAATGCAGCCATATACGGGGAACTCTCGGTAATCTGCGAACCTATATGAAGATGCAATCCGGAGATTATAACCGAAGGAAAATTACTACGGCTGTACAAAATCTTCTCTGCGGCCTTAAAATCAATCCCGAATTTATTAGTCAGTTTACCGGTAGTAATAAATTTATGCGTTTTAGGCTCAACATCCGGATTAATCCGTAGGGCAACTTTAACTTTCTTTCTTAATTTAGCAGCAATACGATTAATATTGGCTAATTCCGGCTCCGACTCAACATTAAATAAAAGTATTCCGGCCTTTATCGCTTCCTCTATTTCTTTATCGGTTTTACCGACAGAAGCATAGACGATCTTTTTACCCGGACAACCGACTTTTAATGCGCGCTTTAATTCTCCTCCTGAGACGATATCAAGCCCCGCGCCTTTATCTACCAGGCTCTTTAAAATTGCCAGATTAGAATTAGCCTTTACAGAATAGCAAATTAACGGGCTAACTGTTAAAAAAGCATTCTGCAATTTAAGAAAGTGATCAATTAATGTATGGTAACTATAGACATAAAGCGGTGTGCCGTACTTTTCTGCGAGCTCCTCTACCTCTACGCCTTCACAATAAAGCCTGCGGTTTTTAAAATTAAATTCATGCATAATAAATTTACCTTTTGATGGAAATCTTGCCCTTAACAGAAACTAGCGGGTCAAATAATTTTATAATCTCTGTTTTAACGATTTTATCAGAAAACTTCTTCAATAAGTTTTCCGGCATATCTTTTATTTCAATTGAATTATCTAAAGAATATTTAACGAGTCTTCCGATAATAGTATGGGCTTGCTTAAAGGGTATCTTTTTATCAACGAGATAGTAAACCAGATCTGTAGCATATAGAGATTCGTCCTTTAATTGCTCTTCTATCTTAGTGGTATTAAATTTAAGCGTAGCGATAAGCCCGCTAAGGATTTTCAATTCAGATGAAATTATCTCAAAAGAATTAAATAACGGCTCTTTATCTAATTGCATATCACGGTTATAGGTTAAAGGTAACCCTTTCATCATAGTTAATACGCTAACCAAATTACCATAGAGTCTGCTGCTATAACCCCGGATAAGCTCGAGAGAATCAGCATTTTTCTTCTGTGGCATCAGAGAACTTCCTGTACAAAACTCTTCATCAATCTCTATAAAATCAAATTCCTTTGTCGACCATATAATCAGATCTTCAGCAAGGCGCGAAAAATGCATTGCAATAATCGATAAAGCGCCTATGATTTCAATTACAAAATCTCTATCGCTAACCGAATCCAAAGAATTGGTAGTCGCTTGTAAATTAAGTACTTTATTAATATCCGCTTCCTTTATAAACTCAGATGCTTTTATTGCATATTCTAATCCGTTAATTGGCGTGCCAGCAAGTGCACCAGCTCCTAAAGTTATCTTAATATTCTTATTAATATACTCTAATCGATTAATATCTCTATCAAGCATTTCCACATATGCCAGAAAATAATCCTTTAAATACACCGGTTGAGCGTGCTGCATATGCGTAAAACCGGGTATAATAATATTTTTGTTATTATCTAATATGGTCTTTATAGCGCTACATACTTGCGCAATATCAATATTTAATTTTGGTATCTCTAACTTGCAATATAACTTAGTCGCAAATACAACTTGATCATTCCGCGATCTAGCAGTATGCAACTTTAACGCTAAATCACCAACTTTTTTCTGAAGTTTATTTTGAATATCGGTATGGATGTCTTCGCTTTTGGAATCAGGCTTGAAATTGCCATTTTTAACACTTTCATAAAGTAAGTCTAATCCATTAAGAAGCTGAGATGCTTCCTGCGAAGTCAAATAACCGCTTTTCTTCAGTATTTCGACATGCGCCATTGAACCTAAAATATCGCATTGAGCAAGTTTATAATCATAATGGACGGATTTACTAAACTCCTCAACTAGCTTATTAGTCTTCTTACTGAACCGTCCACCCCAAAGTTTCTTTGTCATTGCCCTATTTCTCCTTCACGTGTGACTTGTCACTTGTGACTTGTAACCCGTCTATTTACTTGCCTCTCTGATACGGCATCCCCCAAATCCTGATAAACCCCTCTGCAAGCTTCTGATTAAACTTATCTTCCTTACCGTAAGTAGCAAGCTCTTTTCTGTAGAGCGCATTTTTAGATTTACGGCCAGCCGGCACGCAATTACCTTTAAACAGTTTAAGTTTTATAGAGCCGGTAACTAATTCCTGCGATGAATCGATAAAAGCCTCAAGCGCTTCCCGGAGCGGAGAATACCATAATCCGTAATAGATAAGCTCGGAATATTTAAGGGAGATCATCTCCTTAAAATGCGTTAGCTCACGATCAAGCACAACACTCTCAAGCTCGCGGTGCGCAGCATAAAGTATTGTGGCAGCAGGCGCCTCATAAATCTCCCGCGATTTTATTCCCACTAACCTGTTTTCTACCATATCCGTGCGGCCAATTCCATGCAATCCCCCGACCTCATTAAGCTGTTTGATCAATTCTTTAGGTTTAATGGCTTTGCCGTCTAATTTCTTAGGTATGCCTTTTTCAAAATAAATTTCTACATATTTAGCATAGGTAGAATGCTGGCTCGGGCTCTTGGTAATAATATAGGCATCTTCCGGCGGTTCCTGCTCTAGGTCCTCTAAAATACCCGCCTCAATACTTATCCCCCAAAGATTCCGGTCAATACTATAAACTTTTTTCTTAGTAACATCGATCGGTATATTATGTTTCTGCGCATAATCGATCTCTTCTTCTCTTGATTTAAATTCCCACTCCCTTACCGGCGCAAGGATCTCTAAGCCCGGGTCAAGTATACCGGCAGTAACTTCAAAACGCACCTGATCATTGCCTTTTCCGGTACAACCATGCGCAACGCAATCTGCTTTTTCTTTATGTGCAATCTCAACTAAATATTTAGCAATTAAGGGCCTACCCAAAGCCGTAGCTAAAAGGTATTTCCCTTCATAAATAGCATTTGCCTTTATAGTCGGAAAAATAAAATCTTGGATAAACTCTTCCTGTAAATCCTTGATATAGACTTTTGAAGCTCCAGTAGCAAGCGCGCGGTTTTCAATTTGGGCAAAATCTTCACCCTGGCCAAGGTCTGCGATAAAACAAATAACATCCCACCCTCGGTCTTTAAGCCAGCGCACGGCACAAGAAGTATCCAATCCTCCCGAATAAGCTAACACTACTTTTTTCATTACCTATCTCCTACTCTACAACCTACGCGGTTAACTAGCATAATGCCCCTTGTCAACCGCGTAGGTTGTTAGCAACATAAAAGTTTAACTAAAATCGCTTTCTCAACATGCATCCGATTTTCTGCCTGATCAAAAACTACGGAATGCTTGCCATCAATTACTTCATCAGTAATCTCTTCTCCCCGGTGCGCGGGAAGGCAATGCATTATTATAGCGTCTTTTTTTGCAAGCGCCAAAAGCTGGCTATTAATCTGATATCCGGTGAAATCATGTTTTCTTTTATTTGCCTCTGCCTCCTGGCCCATACTTGCCCAAACATCCGCATAAAGCACATCTGCGCCGGAACTAGCAACCTTAGGATCATTAGACACTTGAATCTTCACGTGATTTTTTTCTGCATCCGCAAGTGCCTGATCAATAATACATTGATCCGGAGCATAACCAACGGGTGAAGCAATACGCAGGTTTATCCCGGTTTTTGCGCAGATAAAAATAAGCGAATTGCAGACATTGTTTCCGTCTCCAATATAAGCCATATTGATATTTTTTTTCTTACCAAACTTTTCACGCACAGTAAAAATATCCGCAAGCGCCTGACAAGGATGAGAAAAATCCGAAAGCCCGTTTATTACAGGAATATGCACAGAGTTAGCCATCTCTAAAACATTATCATGTGAAAAAGTCCTTAAGACTATCGCATCCACATAACGCTCAAGGGTACGGGCAACATCAGCGATAGACTCCCGAACTCCGAGCTTAATATGTTCCGGCCCAAGATAAATGGAATTTCCCCCTAACTGATACATACCGACTGAAAAAGAAACATAGGTACGGTTTGAAGGTTTTTCAAAAATAAGCGCCAAGGTTTTACCTGCCAGTATCCGGCTGTAACGCTTAGGATTTTTTTTAACCTGTGCAGAGAGTGAAAGCAATGCTTCAACCTCTTTAGCGCTAAAATCTTTTATCGAAATAAAGTCTTTTTTCATATTATTGATTTTAATATCCCTATCGCCTTATCAATCTCTTTTTTGGTCACGTTTAAAGCCGGCATCAGGCGTAACACCGTATCGTGAGTACAATTAATCAATAACCCTTTTTCCAGACATTTTTCTACAATTACCTTACCTTCGCTTTTAAGCTCTACTCCAACCATCAATCCTATGCCGCGAACTTCCTTAATCAAAGATGATTCTTCTTTAAGCTTATTAAGCCCGGCAAAAAGATACTCACCCATTTTTTTAGCATTTTCTAAAAGATTTTCATTCTTTATCGCCTTAAGCACTGCTAAAGCAGCCTTAGCCACAACAGGGCCGCCGCCAAAAGTTGAAGCATGCATCCCGGGCCCGAGCGTATCAGCAATCTCCTTACGCACTATCATCATTCCGATAGGAAATCCTCCGCCCAAAGCCTTGGCAAGAGTAACAATATCAGGTTTGATGCCATAATGCTTGAAACAAAACATTTTTCCGGTCCGGCCTATGCCGGTCTGAACTTCATCAATGATAAGAAGGAGCTTTTTTTCATCACAGAGCTGGCGCAGCTGCTTGATAAATTCTTTATCGGCAACATTAATCCCACCCTCGCCTTGCACCAACTCAAGCATGATTGCTACGGTCTTTTCAGTAAGGGCGCTTATTACCGCAGAAAGATCATTAAATTTAACTGTTTTAAACCCTTCAGGCAAAGGCGCAAAACCTGCCTGGTATTTTTTCTGGCCTGTAGCGGCAAGTGCGGCCAGAGTACGTCCGTGGAAAGAATTCTCAAAAGTAATAACTTCGTAGCGGCCATCGCCGAATTTACGGCTGAATTTTATTGCTGCCTCATTTGCTTCAGCCCCGGAGTTACAGAAAAAAATCTTCCCCGGGAAACTCACCCGGATAATTTCTTCTGCCAGATACGCCTGTGGCAGCTGATAATAATTATTCGGAATAAAAATTAGCTTTTTAACTTGGTCTAACACCGCATAAACTACTTTCGGATGACAATGGCCAAGATTACCCACGCCCCAACCCGGGAAAAAATCCAGATATTTACGATCATGGATATCCCATAAGAAACTCCCCTTACCTTTAACAAAAATGCGCGGCACTTTTGTGTAAGTAGGCATAATATTATCTTTGTATGATTGGAATATATCTTCGATTTTCATAAAAATATCAGTTTAGGGACATTTCTTAACAGGTAAATTACTTGCTAAGAAATGTCCCTAGATTTACTTTATTTAATTATCTCCGTACCTATACCCGTATCTGTAAAAATCTCAAGCAAAAGCGCATGCGGAATGCGGGCATCAATGATATGGGTCTTTGTAACGCCATGGTCGAGCGCGTCGATACAAGCATCCACTTTTGGGATCATCCCTTTTTGCACTACATTTTCATGAATCAAGCCTTTTGCTTCTTTAACAGTAAGCGTAGAAAGAAAAGAATTCTGGTCTTCAGGATTACGCATAATACCTTTGACGTTAGTCAGAAGCACCAGCTTTTCTGCCTTAAGGTGTATAGCAATATTCTCTGCTGCCTCATCGGCATTAACATTATAAACTATCTTATCTTTGCCTATCCCCATCGGTAAAATTACTGTAATTTTATCTTTATGTAACTCTTCGGTAATTGGCGCGGTACTGATCCCGACAATCTCCCCAACAAGGCCAAGGTCAACCTTACCTTTCTTTTTCTCTGCCAGAATAATTTCATGCTCTTTACCGCTTAAACCTATTGCCTCTGCCCCAAGCTCTTTTATTTCACTGACAATAAGATCATTTAAGACTTTAAGCTCTTCCTCAACTACCTGAAGCGTATCTTCATCGGTAACGCGCATTCCATCGACAAATTCAGCTTTTTTTCCGCTTGAACGCATCCGATCGCTGATATTAGGCCCGCCACCGTGCACAAGCACCGGCCTTAAACCCATAAATTTAAGGAAGACAATATCTTCGAGCACTCCTTTACGGATTTTTTCTTCACCTAAAATACTGCCGCCGTATTTAATCACTATGACCTTCTTATGAAACCGTTTAATATAAGGCAGGGCTTCAATCAACACATCCGCTTTTTTAATCGCTTCTTCCATAATTCCTCTCTAATTATACTCTGCGTTTATCTTTATATATTCAGGCGTCAGGTCCGAAGTATAAATCACCGCAGAACTTTTTCCTACGCCTAAAGAAACCTTTACATCTATCTCTTTTTTCTCAAGTGAGCTCACATAAAATTTTAAGCACTCTTCTTTAACTTTGACTCCACTTGCCCCAACTGCCGCAGCAATACGGCCAAAATTACGGTTCTCTCCGTATATAGCGGTTTTAAAAAGATTGGAATTTGCAATTGCAAGGGCGGCTTTCTGTGCCTCATGAAAATTTTTCGCATTATCAATTTGTATGCGGATAAATTTACTGGCACCTTCTCCGTCACGCACCATAAGTTTTGCAAGATGCAAACACACAGCTTTTAAAGCTTCTTTAAAATTTTTTATCTCAGCGAAACTAAGCGCGCAATTTCCCGCTGCGCCATTTGCCATCAAAATCACTGTATCATTGGTGCTCATGCATCCGTCTACGGTAATGGAATTAAACGATTCACTAACTGCTTCTTTTAAAACGCTGTCTAAGTCTTTTTGCCCAATATTAATATCAGTAAAAATAAACGCCAGCATCGTTGCCATACGCGGAGAGATCATTCCCGCGCCTTTTGCCAAGCCGCAAACTGTAATAGTTTTATTTCCTGCTTTAAATTTAACCGTTGCTTGCTTCTTTAGTTTATCCGTAGTCATGATCGCGTCCGCCGCATCCTCAACTGCTTCAGTTGACAGATAACGTAAAAGCGAAGGAACAGCTTTTATAATTTTATCAACAGCAAGGCGTTTTCCTATCACCCCGGTTGAAGCCACCAGAACCTCACTCGGTTTAATTTTAAGGCAATGCGCTAAATAATCAATAGTTGCCTGCGCATCTTTTATTCCTTGAGTTCCAGTAAAGCAATTCGCATTACCACTATTAGCAATGAGAGCCCGAAAGAGTTTACTTTTTTTAAGTTGCCGATGGTTTACTTTTATTGGAGCAGCTTTTATGGAATTTGTAGTAAACATACATGCTACCCGGCAAGGATGTTCAGAAAAAAATAACGCCAGGTCCTGCCGTGGACTTTTTTTAATTCCAGCATAAATACCGGCGGCAAGAAACCCCGAAGGCAAAATCGCTTTATCAATGATTTTCATATCAAAGCCCTGCTGCCTCCGGAAAACCGCACATAATATTCATATTCTGCACAGCTTGGCCCGCAGCACCTTTTACCAAATTGTCTATCGCTGACACGATAATTACCTTATCTTTCTCTTCTTTAATCCCGATATCACAGAAATTTGTCCCAACTACATCTTTTATCTTTGGAAAATCTCCTTCAGCGCGCACCCGCACGAACGGCTCCGACTTATAGAATCTTTTATATATTTCTATAATTCTGCTACCGGTAACCTTGTCACGTGGTGACTTGGTAGCCTTATTATTTTTTCTGACGTAAATCGTCTCCAAAATCCCCCGGTTAATCGGCAAAAGATGCGGTACAAAAGTTACCTCTACTTTATCGCGGTTAAGCTTACTTAACTCTTGATTTATTTCCGGCATATGCTGATGATTATTAATTTTATAAGCGCGAAAATCCTCGTTTATCTCCGAATAGAAAAAAGCATCACCGGCTTTTCGGCCTGCTCCGGTAACTCCTGATTTAGCATCAATAATAATGGAATCCGGTTCTGCCATACCTAAAGCAAGAAGCGGAGCAACTGCAAGAATCGCAGCTGTCGGATAACATCCGGGATTGGCCACTAATGAGGCCTTTTTAATATTTAAGCGGTATAATTCCGGAAGCCCGTAAACTGCCTTACGCAGGTTTAGAGCATCAGTATGTTTATGTTTATAGGCAGCTTCATAAACCCTGCTATTTTTCAAGCGGTAATCAGCACTTAAATCAATTACGCGTTTACCCTTAGCAAGAAGCCGCGGCACAAATTCCATCGAAGCAGTATGCGGAAGCGCAAGAAAGATCAGGTCTGCTTTAAGCATACCGGCTATTTCAAGCTGCTGGCATTTAAGGTTAGTGCGATTTTTAAATTTAGGATAGATCTCCTCAATCGGCATAGGTGTATCGCTACGTGAGAAAACACCAACAACTCGGGCATGCGGATGGCAAAGCAAAATAGAAATTAATTCTTCACCTGCGTATCCGGTTGCCCCGGCGATACAAACATTAATTGCCTTTATCTGTTTAAACTCTGATACCATAGCTTTTCCTTTGTTAGGCATGATTGTTTTATATTAAGACAAATTTAGCGATGCGTCAAGTATTTTTATCGTCGGCTACCCGACGGCCAAATAAAAATCCCCCGCCAGAAAATTTGGCGGGGGATTTTTTAATACTAATTTTAGAAGCGCTTTTTAACGCTTCGTCCACTGGAAGCGTTTACGCGCTCCTTTTTGTCCATATTTCTTACGCTCTTTCATACGCGGATCACGCGTTAAGAACCCGTTCTTACGCAGCATTTCTCTTGCTTCCGGATGAGCAATAATAATTGCCCTTGAAATAGCATGACGCAAAGCGCCCAGCTGCCCTGATGGCCCGCCACCATGAATATTAGCGATCACATCATATTTATTTAAGGTATCAGTAAGCTGCAAAGGCTGTTCTACCACCAAACGGTCTGTAACGCGGCAGAAATATTTATCAAACGGTTTCTTATTAATAAGAAAATCGCCCTTTCCCGGCGCAACTAAAAATACGCGCGCAGTCGATTCCTTACGCCTGCCTATAGCAAAAAATTTAGAAATCTCACCTTTATTTATCATGATCTCACTCATTTAAATTATACCTCCAACACTTTCGGATTCTGCGCCTGATGAGGATGCTTATCATCAGCAAAAATTTTTAATTTCTTTATCAAATCCCTGCCTAACGGCCCGCCAGGAAGCATTCTCTCGACAGCTAAGTGCATCACAGTTTCCGGCCTATTAGCTAACATCACTTCGAGTTTAACTTCTCTCTGACCAGCCGGATATCCGGAATACCTGCTATAAACCTTTTGTTTAAGTTTTCTTCCGGTAACACGAATTTTGGCGGCATTTATCACAATAACCCCATCACCGGCATCCATTGAAGGGCTAAAAATAGCCTTGTGTTTACCGCGTAAAATCGATGCAATCTTGGCAGCGACTCTGCCTAAAATTTTATCTTTAACATCTACCAGATACCACTGCCTTTTTACATCTGCTTCTTTTGTAACATAAGTCTTTCTCATATAAAAACCTTCCTCTATTAGTATACTAAATGTCTGTAGGGCAGGTTTAAACCTGCCCTACAGCCAAACTACCGTTTTAACCAGCTAGGCGATAAAGTTTATCACATATTCGCACTTTGTCAAATGTTTTTTGCGCAGCGAATTGACTCACATTAAATGTTACCGAAGCGATAGTAGAATTGAATCGTTGACT
>CAKKSP010000027.1 GCA_919902045.1 Omnitrophica bacterium GWA2_41_15
CGCTTCTGTAGTTTTTAGCGTCCCCAAGTTTTTACAGCTAAATAACTTAAGAAAATTATTGAAATATTATTTACTAATGCTATAATACAAAAATTAAGAACTCAATCAAATTAACACCCAGCGCAATCGTAATATGCGCTGGTGTTGCCTAACCGGCAAGGAGGTTTTAATGACTAAGAAAGACATTATTTTAAAAGTTTCCGATGACACCGGAATAAAACAAATAGACGTAAAGAAAGTCGTACAAAAGACTTTCGATTGCATGGTTGAAGCGCTTGCACGTGGTGAAAAAATAGAATTACGTAATTTCGGTGTTTTTAAAATTAAACAAAGAAAAAGCCGCACCGGCAGAAATCCCCGTACCGGAGAAACTGTTCCTGTACCGCCGCGTAAGGTCGTGGTTTTTAAGTCCGGCCTTGATATGAAAAAGCTGGTAAAATAATCCGCCTTTATTTATGATCAATAGAATACCCGGCACGCGCGATATCCTGCCGCCGGAAATATCCCTTTGGCAACATATCGAAGCAATAGCGCGCGCCATATTATCAAATTATAATTACCAGGAGATACGGCCGCCGCTAGTTGAGGAAGCCGGCCTTTTTAACCGTTCTTTGGGAGATTTTACGGAAGTAGTGCAAAAGCAGATGTTTCTCATACCAAAAGGTGATGATCTTTACGCATTAAGGCCTGAAGGTACTGCTTCAGTTGTGCGCGCCTATATTGAAAACGGACTTGATAAAACTACCGGTTTTATGAAATTTTTTTATACCGGCCCGATGTTTCGCCTTGAACGGCCGCAAAAGGGAAGGCAGCGTCAATTTCACCACTTAGGCTGCGAAGTTTTTGGTTCAGAAGGCCCGTTAATTGACGCAGAAGTAATTTTTTTAATAAAAGAATTACTCGATGCTTTTAAAATCGAAGGTTACCGCATTAAATTAAATTCTTTAGGTTGTCAGGAAGATAAGAAGAAATTTAGCCGGTTATTGACCGAACGCTTTGAAGCGGAGAAGAGCAATTTTTGCCAGGAATGTAATCAAAGGCTTAAAAATAATGTTTTACGTATCCTTGATTGCAAAAATGATTCCTGCCGGGCGATTGTTGATAAATTAAATATCGGCCATAACCATTTATGCCCGGAGTGCCTGGATCATTTTAACAAAGTAAAGGCGCATTTAGAAAAATTAAACGTAGTTTTTGAAATTACGCCTCAACTTGTTCGCGGGCTTGATTATTATACCCGCACAGTCTTTGAGATTACCCATTCAGAATTAGGCGCCCAGGATGCTGTGGGAGCAGGAGGCAGGTACGACAACCTGGTAGAAGATCTAGGTGGCCCTAAGACTCCGGCGATCGGGTTTGCTTTTGGTATGGAACGCTTGCTGCTTGTGACAAAATTAAAAAATATAGAGCGCAAGGGGCCCTCGGTTTATTTGATTACTTTAGGTGATAAAGCTAAAAATGAGTCTCTGGCTTTATTAAAGAATTTGCGCCAGGAACAAATCGCCTGCGATACTGATTTCGAGGAAAAATCTTTAAAAGGCTCGATGCGTAAGGCAAATGATATCGGTGCAGATTTTGTACTGATATTAGGAGATAACGAGCTTCAAAAACAAACTATTATGCTCAAAGATATGGCGCTAAAAAGCCAGGAAGAAATCCCGCTTGCTAATTTAATAACCGAACTAAAGAAAAGGATAAAATGATCTACCGTTCACACACCTGTGGAGAATTAAGAAAAGAAGACGTCGGAAAAGAAGTTACACTTTGCGGTTGGGTAGGAAGCCGCCGTGACCACGGAAAACTTATTTTTATCGATATCCGTGACCGTTATGGCCTTACTCAAGCTGTTTTTATTCCTAAAGAAGCAGGTGAAGCTTATAAAATAGCACAGGAATTACGCAGTGAATTCGTAATTAAAATTAAAGGCATAATAAATCCGCGGCCAGGAAATACCGTAAACCCTAAACTTCCTACAGGTGAAATCGAGATTTTAGTTAAAGACGCAGAGATCCTTAATCCCAGCCTTACACCTCCTTTTGAGATTGCAGATGGCCAGGATATTACCGAAGAACTTCGGCTTAAATACAGGTATCTTGATTTACGCCGTCCCGCAGTATTTCAAAAATTTATTATGCGCCACAGGCTTTACCAGCTTATGCGGCAGTATTTAAACGAAAATAAATTTATTGAATGCGAAACCCCGATTCTTACTAAATCTACTCCTGAAGGAGCCCGCGATTATTTAGTCCCCTCAAGGGTAAATCCGGGGCAGTTTTACGCGCTTCCTCAATCTCCGCAATTATTTAAGCAGATTTTAATGGTATCAGGGATAGAGCGTTATTATCAAATCGCCAAATGTTTTCGCGATGAAGACTTGCGTGCTGACCGTCAGCCTGAGTTTACCCAGATCGATCTTGAAATGTCTTTTATTAACGAAGAGGATATTTATAGCTTATGCGAGGTGCTTTTTCAGAAAATTTTTAAAGAGTTCCGCGGGATTGACTTGCCAATACCGTTTCCGCGGCTTACTCATGCACAAGCTTTGCAAAAATATCAATCTGATAAACCGGATTTACGCAAAGAATTAAACTGCGAATTTGCTTTTGTCTGGATTACGGATTTTCCGATGTTTAAATATAACGATGAAGAGAAGCGCTGGGAAAGTGAACATCATCCGTTTACTTCTCCTCGCCAGCAAGACCTGGATATTTTAGAAAAATCCCCGGATAAAGCTTTAGGACGCTGTTATGACCTGGTTTTAAACGGCACAGAGCTTGGCTCCGGGTCTATCAGGATACATAAACAGGAACTTCAGGAGCGTATTTTTAATATTATCGGGATTGAAAAAGAGCAGGCGCAGAAAAGATTTGGATTTTTGCTTGAAGCTTTTCGATACGGAGCTCCGCCGCATGGTGGCGTTGCTTTTGGTATAGACCGGCTTTTGGCAATATTAGCAGGAGAGGCAAGCATTCGCGAAGTTATTGCGTTTCCCAAGACTCAGAAGGCATTTTGCCCTTTGACCAGCGCACCGTCGGATGTGGATGAGAAACAGCTGAAAGAGTTACATCTTGCGATTAAATTGAAATAAAGTTTAACTTTAGGGACATTTCTTAACGTTAGGGACATCTCTTAACAAGTAATTTGCCTGTCAAGAGATGTCCCTGTAAGAAATGTCCCTAGAAAAAGAAAGGATTTAAAAATGGATAAACAGATAAAATTTGCAGTATTTGTCAGCATCGCATCAATGTTATTATCCGGATGTGTGGTAAGAACCTATCAATACACCAAAGATAGAGTTGATCAGGATTTAACAGAAGGAAACCACGGATATATTCAAGGCAACCGCCCTGAAACTCTGGAAAATAAAAATAGGGAGCCTAAAAGGACATTTCAGGCAGTAGAAGTTGAACTACATTCACCATTGAAATTTGTTAAGAGTAAGAAATCTGCTCCTGAAGCTTCTGAATTAACTACGGAAGAAGCCGGGAACCGCGGATATGTTAATCAATCAGAAAATGCCGTAGAAGAAAAAACAGAAGATTATACAGTTTTAAGAGGAGATACTTTGCAGAAAATCTCACAAAAAATTTACGGCACCACTAAAAAATGGAATAAAATTTTTGAATTAAATGTAGGTTCCTTAAAAGGGCCTGATAAAATTTATTCCGGTCAAGTTATCCGAGTGCCTGTCCGAGTTATGAAAGAAACCAAGGAGAACTTAAAATAGTTTACAATCACGACCTACGCGGTCGTATTTTCGACCGCGTAGGTCGAAATAGGTAAAATTATGGAAAAGGTACTGCGCGTTTCAACTAACGAGGAACTACAACAGCTTTTTGGATCGCGTGATGAGAATATTCATTTTATTGAAAAAGAATTAAAAGTAAAAATCACCCTGCGCGGAGAATATTTAAAAATAGACGGCAGGTTAAATGACGTAGAAAAGGCTCAAACAGTAATAAAAAACCTGCTTTCTCTTATTCGCAGCGGAGAGAAGCTTCCCAGCCGGCAAGAGTTTTACCACTTATTACAAAATCCTAAAAACGACAAAAAAAATACTCAGAAGAAAGAACTTTCTGGAGAAAAATTGCCTAGTATCACTAATAATTTCTTAGGAAAGCCCATAGGCCCGCGTACGAAGGGGCAGTCTGAATACGCTGAAGCCATAAAAAATTATGATATAGTTTTTGCTTTGGGCCCTGCCGGCACAGGAAAAACTTATCTTGCCATGGCAGCTGCGGTTGAGGCTTTAAAAAAACAGGAGGTCCGCCGGATTATTCTTACCCGGCCTGCGATAGAAGCAGGGGAGTCGCTTGGTTTCCTACCCGGTGATATAAATGAAAAAATCTCTCCTTACCTACGGCCGCTTTATGATGCTATCTATGACATGCTTGAGGCAGAACGGGTTGAAAAATACATTGAAACCGGAATAGTAGAAGTTGCTCCGCTTGCTTATATGCGCGGAAGAACTCTTAATGACGCTTTTATTATACTTGATGAAGCGCAAAATTGTACTGCCGAACAAATGAAAATGTTTCTTACCAGGCTGGGTTTCGACTCAAAAGCCGTAATTACCGGAGATTTGACCCAAAGCGATTTACCGGGCGCAAAGCCAATCGGGTTATTACAAGCGCAGAAAATCTTAAGTGATATTGAAGAGATAAAATTTATTTATTTAAGCGGGGAAGATGTTGTGCGCCACGCTTTAGTACAAAAAATTATTGAGGCATATGATAAAAATAACCGCCAATAAGAAGCTTTATTTTTTCCGTAAATACTTAGATATAATCGTTATCTCAGCACTGCTTATCTTAATAAATAGCCTCCTTAAGCTTGAGCCGGTAAATGTCCTTTCTATATTAATAAGTATAATATTTTTAAAAAAACTATACCCTGACTTAAAAAATAAACCTTATAAACTGTTAAATTTAGGATTAATATTTATTTGTTTTTTTGTAGTTTCTTACTTTATTATTATAAAATACAATTCGGTTCAATTCCTGCCTTTTTGCGTGATCCCGATGCTTACGATGCTGCTTTTTGATGAATCAATAATCGCGTTGTTATTGACACTTACTTGCGCTATAAGCGTCGCTATTCTTAATGGTAATGATTTTTATACTGTGGTTATTTTTTTAATCAGCGGCATATCTGCAATCATGCTTTCAAAAGGTATCCGTAGGCGTATAGAAGTAATACGCACAGGAGCAATTATAGGACTAATCCAGGTAATTACTTTATTTTTTATAAATAGTTTTAAATTCACTAATCCTTTAGATTATTTTATTTTTTTTGCAAACGGAATTCTTTGTGGAGTCGTCGTTATGTGGATGCATGCCTTACTTGAGCATCCTTTTAAAGTAGCGACTGATGTTACGCTGCTTGAACTTGCGGACTTTAACCACCCGTTATTGCAGCGCATGATTATGGAAGCGCCCGGTACATACCATCATAGCCTGATAGTAGGCAATCTTTCTGATGCCGCCTGTAAAGCAATAGGGGCTCATGCGCTTCTTGCCCGAATCGGGGCATATTATCATGATATCGGAAAACTGCAAAAACCTGAATATTTCAGCGAAAACCAAAATTTAAACGAGAGCAAGCACGATAACCTCACTCCTACAATAAGCAAAATGGTAATTATGAATCATGTGAAAGAAGGCGCGGAATTGGCTAAAAAATTTAAACTTAGCCCGAGCATTATTGATTTTATCGAACAACACCATGGAACAAGCCTGGTGTATTATTTCTACCGTAGGGCTTTAGAAGGAAAAGATGAGCACCAAAAGGTGGAAGAAGAGGGTTTTCGTTATCCCGGGCCGAAACCAAAAAGCAAAGAAACAGCGGTCGTTCTTCTTGCTGATTCGGTTGAAGCATCTATGCGTACCTTGCGCGACCCTAGTTCTGCAAAAATCGAAGAATTGGTGCATAAAATTATAAATAATAAATTTATCGACGGACAACTTGATGCCTGCGAATTAACACTTAATGATTTAGAGATTATCGCAAAAGTTTTCATCCGTATCTTAAGCGGAATATACCATAATAGGACTGCCTATCCGCAACAAGAGGCTAAAAAGTAGTAATGCTTCCGCCGCGTATATTTAAAGAAACAACAGCTATAGTTTTAGCTAAATTAAAATATACCGGCTCTGCGCAAATAAACCTGCTTCTTGTAGACGATAAGCAAATCCGCAGTTTGAATAAATGCTACCATAACAGTAACTACCCTACTGACGTGCTTGCTTTTGATAATCGAATTTTTAAAAAAGATGAAATTATTGCCGATATTGTGATTTCAAGAGATACGGTGATGCGAAATGCTAAAATTTACGCTGTAAGCTATAAAGAGGAATTATTGCGCTGCTTCATTCACGGGCTGCTCCATCTTTGCGGTTATGATGATTTAATAAAAAGCAAGCGCATGCGAATGTTTAAAAAGCAGGAAGAGGTTTTAAAACTATGCCGATATTAAAAGCCGAAGTGTTTGTGCTTAAAAAGCATGATTACGGAGAAACATCTAATATCGTTAATTTTTTTTCGCGGGAATACGGGAAATTTAACGGAATCTTAAAAGGCATTCGCGCAAAACCCGGAAAATTCGCCAGCACCTTGGAATTATTTTCACATAACAAAGTAATATTCTACCGTAGCCGTAGTTCCAGCCTCCATCTTGTGAGCCAGTGTGATATTGAGAATAACTTTGACCATACGCGCACGGATTTAGACAGGATCACTGCCGCAAGCCTTATAACTGAACTGTTAGACACAGTCATGCCGCAGGAAGATAAGAATGAAGAAGTTTTTTCCCTTGCACTTGAAAGTTTTAGCGCACTTAACAATGGAGTGCTCCCTGATAAAGTAGTTACGGTCTTTAAAATAAAAGTGCTTACTCTTTCGGGATTCAAGCCAAATTTTGATTCTTGTATCAGCTGCCGGACCAAAGTCAGCGGACAGGCAAAATTCAGTTTGGCAAAAGGAGGGCTTTTATGCCAAAGCTGCTATTCTAAGGATCAGTCAGCTCGAAATATTTACCGGGGAAGCATCGCCTCTATTCTTTATATAGAAAAAAATAATTTTACAACCGGCCTTGGCCTCGGGATGAACTCGCTGATAAAAAAAGAAATCGACCTTCTGCTCAACTCATTCTTAGTTTTTCATCTTGAAAAAGAACTTAAAAGCCAGAAAGTTATTAATAAGCTAAAAAGTTTTTACAAGACACCCGGCGCAATCTGAATGTGCGCCGGTGTTGACTAACTGTCAAAGTTTCTACGGGAGGGTAAACCTATGAAAATAGCAATTATCGGGCCCGGAGCTATGGGCACACTTTTGGCTGCGCTTTTTACCAAAGCAAAAGAAGAGGTGTTTCTTATAGATAAAAATGAGGAGAGGGCAAAAAAAATAAACGAACAAGGTGTTTTTGTTGAAGGCCTATCCGGTGATTGGCCGATAAAAATAAAAACTATTGTCCAATTAAAAGACCTTACGGCTTTTGATCTCTTAATACTCTGCGTAAAGTCCTACGATACAAAAGAGGCTATCAGCCGGCTTAAACCAATAATCAAGCCCACAACTTACATCCTTACATTGCAGAACGGTATCGGAAATATTGAAACAATGGGGGAGATCATTAATTCCGACCAGATTATCGGAGGAACGACAAATTTAGGCGCAACTTTATTATCTACCGGAAAAGTGCGCTTCGCCGGTAAAGGAGAGACTATTATCGGTAAATTAGACGGTAAAATACCGGTAGAGATGCGCGCCATAAGAGAACTTTTTAATAAAGCGCACCTGGAATTAAAAATATCGCGGGATATAAAAGGCCTTTTATGGTCAAAATTAATCATTAACGTTGGAATAAATGCGCTTACTGCGCTTACTCGCCTTCCTAACGGAAAACTTATTGAATATGAAGGCACGCGCAGGATTATGCGCGATGCAGTAACTGAAGCCCTGCGCGTAGCAAAACGTAAACGCATCAAACTGCTTTATGACGATCCGCTTGCTAAAGTAGAAGCAGTTTGCGAAGCAACCTCGGAAAATGTTTCTTCAATGTTACAGGACATACTGCGAAAAAAACGCACAGAAATAGATTTTATTAATGGAGTGATTGTCAGGCAAGCGCAGGAATTAGGAATACCGGCAATAACTAACAGAATTTTGCTTGATTTAGTTAAAACTGTGGAAGCAAGCTACGCGATATGATAGAATTAAACATGACGCAAAAAATGTTTTATTGTTTTTCCCAACTGGTTGATCGTCCGGTTTTTGATAAAAGCGGGCAAAGTTTTGCTACAGTTTATGATATTATTGCTACACCTACAGAAGTATACCCGTTATCTTCTGCGCTTATT
Organism: Omnitrophica bacterium GWA2_41_15; assembly: GCA_919902045.1. GTDB lineage: Bacteria > Omnitrophota > Gorgyraeia > Gygaellales > Profunditerraquicolaceae > CAKKSP01. The sequence goes on from CAKKSP010000027.1 coordinate 8,358, forward strand.
ATCCGAAAAGGTTTTCCTAATAGAAAATACGCGGTGGTCCCCTGGCAGGAAATCGAAGGAATTAATGATAAAGAAGTTAATTTAAAAATTGACAGTAAAAGCATTAAATTTCATGAAAAACACGATAAAAAAGACGAATTGGCGCTGCGGCGTGACATACTTGATCAACAGGTAGTTGATACTTATAATCATAAAGTAATCCGCGTTAATGATATTCATTTTGTAGTTGTTGACCGGGCATTAATGGTTGCGCACGTAGATATTAGTTTGCGTGGGTTGATCAGAAGGCTGGGTTTTGAAAAACAAATTGATTTGATGGTAAAACTTTTTAATAAAAAAGCCGAATACCTGAATACCGAACACCTTATCTCCTGGAAATATATCCAGTCGCTTTCTATAAATCCGGCGTCAAATACAATTAAAATAGACTTACCTCAAAAAAAATTCGCCACAATTCCCGCAGCAGACTTAGGAGAGATATTCCAGGATTTAAACATTCAGCATCAAATCGCGTTTTTTAAATCTCTTGATATTGTAAATAAAGCCAGGATATTCGCTAATGTCGAACAAAAAACACAGAATTCGATTTTTGAAGAACTTGATAAAAAAGATACGGCCGAACTTTTAAGCAATATGCCTTCAGACGATGCAACAGATTTCCTGGAAACCCTTTCTAAAGACAAAATCGATGGTATTTTAAGTGTTATGGAAAGCAAATATTCACGCAAACTTTCACAACTGCTTGGATATTCAAATGATTCAGCCGGCGGCCTTATGACTACGGAATATTTTGCTTTTGTTAAAAATACACCCGTAGAATCAGTATTAAAGCAAATCCGGGAAAGGTCTTTTAAGGTAGAACCGGCGCAATTTGTCTATATCGTAGATGAATTTAATCACTTGGTAGGCTCAACAAATTTCAGGCGCATGATTTCTTTAGAAACCCAGGATCCGGTACAGAAAGCTGCATTTCCTAAAACTTATTTTGTCCAACTTAATTCCGGAGTAAAGGAAGTGGCTTATTTAATGGAAAAATATAAATATTACGCTATTCCCGTAGTTGATGATCAAAATGTTTTACAAGGAATCATTACTGTTGATGATATCTTAAGCCAGGTTATTTCTATTGCCTGGCGCAGGCTTAAAAAAATTAAAGTTGCGCCAAAACAATGAAAAGAAAAACATTAAAATTTATCGCTAAATTGAGTATCTTCCTTTCGGTAGTCGGGCCGGGGATCATCACCGCTAACGTTGATAATGACGCCGGCGGTATTACCACTTATTCGGTTGCCGGCGCGCATTTTGGTTATGCACTTATCTGGTCATTCCTGCCGATTATCGTCGCCTTAGTGATCATACAGGAAATGTCAAGCCGAATGGCGGTAGTTACGGGAAAAGGCCTGGCTGATCTTATCCGCGAAGAATTTGGGGTAAAAATTACATTTTACGCGATGATGGTGCTTATTTTTTCTAATATTTTTAATACGATTTCAGAATTTGCCGGTATCGCAGCAAGCGCGGAACTTTTCGGGATCAGCCGTTATATCATGGTTCCCATTTGCGCTGTTTTTGTCTGGTGGCTGATTGTTAAAGGAACTTATAAAACTGTTGAGAAGGTGTTTCTGCTTGCTTGTTTATTTTACGTTTCCTATGTAATTTCCGGATTTATCTCTCATCCTGATTGGAAGGAGATTGGTAAAGCCGCCATTAAACCGGAATTTGAGTTTAATAAGGGGTATGTTCTTATGCTCATCGGAGTAATCGGGACTACAATTGCTCCTTGGATGCAGTTCTACCAACAATCTTCCGTAGTAGAAAAAGGAATTAAACTCAGTAATTATAAATACTGCCGCTGGGACGTTATTATTGGATCGTTTGTGGTCAATTTAGTAGCAATCTTTATTGTGATAGTATGCGCTACTACGCTTTTTAAAAACGGCATTCGCATTGAATCTGCAAAAGATGCTGCTCTTGCCTTGAAACCTCTAGCCGGTAATTATTGTTTTTATCTTTTTGCCTTTGGCCTGCTTAACGCGTCGGTATTTTCTGCCTGTATTTTACCGCTTTCTACGGCATATTCGGTTTGCGAAGGAATGGGGTGGGAAGTTGGGGTGAACCGCCGTTTTAAAGAAGCGCCGCAATTTTACGGATTATACACTGCGATTATTGCCATTGGCGCGCTTGTAATTATGATCCCTGGAGTAAAACTTATTCCTATTATGCTGCTTTCCCAGGCAACTAACGGATTACTCCTGCCGTTTGTTTTAATTTTTATGCTGCTTTTAGTTAATAATAAACGCCTGATGGGTAAATATACAAATTCTCGTATTTATAATATTTTAACCGTTCTGGTAATTATAGGAATGATCGGGCTTTCTTTCGCGTTATTTTTTATGAGTTTTTTTAGTTAATATCAGGGACATTTCTTAAGATGTTATTTACACGCTAAGAAATGTCCCTAAAGCCTATGAACATTAAAGAGATCCAATTATTAAAAAACAAACGCAAGCTTTCCATGCTTACTGCCTACGATTATCCTTTGGCATCGTTTATGGATAAGGCGGGCCTCGATATGATTTTAGTTGGGGATTCTCTTGCCAATGTTGTCCTCGGGCTTAATTCCACTACTGAAGTGGGAATGCAGGAGATGCTGCATCATGCAAAAGCAGTTACGCGGGCAGTAAAAAATGCTTTAGTAATCGGTGATATGCCATATGAATCTTATCAAACCAACCCGCAGGAAGCGGTAAATAATGCTAAGCGTTTTATTGTTGAAGCAAAATGTGGCGCTATAAAACTTGAGTGGTTTGATAAATGCCTGGAGGTAACTGAAGAAATTATTAAGGCAAATATTCCGGTAATGGGACATATTGGGCTGACACCTCAAACCGCAGACAAAATCGGCGGATTTAAAGTCCAGGGTAAAGACGCAGAGGCTGCGCAGCGGCTTATAGAGCAGGCGCTTGCGCTTGAAAAACTTGGTTGTTTTTCGATTGTCCTTGAATGCGTGCCGGATAAAATTGCCGCAATTATTACAAAAAAATTAAAAATTCCTACTATCAGCTGCGGCGCAGGCCCTGATTGCGACGGGCAAGTGCTGGTAACTTATGACCTTCTGGGATTATTTGAACGTTTTACCCCGAAATTTGTCAAAAAATACGTCGATCTGGCGCCGATAATCATCGAAGCTTTTAGCAAATATAAAAAAGAGGTTGAGGAAGGCAAATTCCCCGGCCCGGAGCATAGTTTTAGCATTAAAGAAGAGGAGTTACGTAAAATAATCAATA
>CAKKSP010000028.1 GCA_919902045.1 Omnitrophica bacterium GWA2_41_15
TGCGAAGTAAATATTGGAGCCGTCTGGACGAAGGCCGACGGCGACAAAATTTACGAGCGCTTACGCAAGGGGCATCATTAACTTACCCCTAACTTCGAACGCACAATTTCCGCGCGTTTAATATCTCTCTCTTCAGAAGTCAACTTCTTCGCTTCAAGTTTCTGCAGATGCGCCGGCTGAGTCAAAACAAAAAGCTCATTGATCACGCTCCGGTTGATATCCTTGATCATGCCCAAATCACAACCAAGCCTGACCATAGAAAGCAGCTCAATTGTTTCCTGGCTTGAAATAATATGCGCGCTGCGTAAAATCCCGAAACTACGGTTAATTTTATCTTCAAGGATCGCCTTCTCCCGCGAAAATAAAAGCTCTCTGGCCTGGTTCTCCTGTTCGATAATCTGACGAATTATCCCGTTTATATTTTCAAGCAGCTCTAATTCTGTGCGGCCCAAAGAAACCTGGTTTGAAATCTGGAAAAAATTTCCCGTGGCCTGTGTGCCTTCTCCATAAAGGCCGCGAGTAGTAAAACTTAATTTTGCAATCGCAGCCAAAACCCGGTTAATCTGACGGGTAATCACCAAAGCCGGCAAATGCAGCATCACTGAACCACGCATCCCGGTTCCTGTATTAGTAGGGCAGGCAGTCAAATACCCCCATTCCTGATTATAAGCAAACGGCAGCTCTTTTGAAAGCGCATTATCAATTCCGTCTATAATCTTCCAAGCTTCCTGAAGATTAAGGCCTGATTGCATCACCTGCATACGCAAGTGGTCCTCTTCATTGATCATAATAGAAATGGTTTCATTCTTTTCCACTGCCACAGCTTTATGGTTTGATTTTTGCGCATGCTCATGCGACATAAGATGGCGCTCAATCAGGAATTGCTTATCAATACTATCCATCTCTGCCAGCTTAAAAATAGTAAGCTCGCTTAAATTCTCAATTTTAGACAAAGCCTGATGAATTGTCGCAAAAGTATGTTCTGCCTGTTTTTTATTCGCCCATTGCGGAAAAGGATTTTTTTGCAGGTTACGCGCTAGCCTGATACGGCTTGAAATTACTATGTCCGAATGCGGGCCGCTACCCTTTAACCACTCGCTTCCTTGATGTAATAAATCGTTAATGTTCATTTTTTTTCTCTAATTCTTTGATCTGGTCGCGCAAACGCGCTGCTTCTTCAAACTCTTCATGCTTAATTGCCTGCTGAAGTTTCTGTTTGAGTTCTACAGAACTAGGTTCCGCAAAGCCAGGCTCTGCGGAATCCGCTTTTTTGCGCACACCCTTACTTAATTTAACAGGGGTTTTTCCTAAATGTTGGCTTGAGCCGTGTATCCTTTTTAGCAATGGCCCCAACAACCTGTGAAAAGACTGGTAGCAATCACTACATCCAAGCCGGCCGATCTTTTTAAAATCCTGATAAGTCAGGCCGCAGCTAGAACATTTCATTAAAGATGATTCCTTCTCCTGCGCGGGCTTCTCAAATTCTGCCAGCCCTCCCAAAAGATCCGAAAGCCCGAAATTCTGTTCCATCTGCATGCTCTTCTGCCTGGCGCATTCTTCGCAAAGATGCAATTCATCCATATGCTCATTGACTATTTCAGTCAGATGTACTGTTGCCGGATTTTTTCCACAGATATCACAAAGCATTCTTTACCTTCCTCGACCTACGCGGTCGAAAATCCGACCGCGTAGGTCAATTCTCTAATATTTAGTTCCCTCGATACGCGTGAGGGCGTGAAAATTTTTCATCAGTTCCAAAGTAACTTTACCTGGTTTACCTTCACCAATCTGGCGTCCGTCAATTTTTATAACCGGAATGATCTCCGCGGCTGTACCGGTAAGAAAGCACTCATCGCTGATATAAAGCTCATGACGAGTCAGCACATGCTCATGCACCGCAATATGTTCCCGACGAGAAATTTCTAAAACCGCATCGCGGGTAATTCCGCGTAAACTCCCCATACACTGCGGAGGAGTAAAAAGTTTTCCGCGCTTAACAATAAAAATATTATCTCCTGTGCATTCGGCAACATAACCTAAGGAATCGAGCATAATCGCTTCATCGTATCCGAGATTTACCGCCTCAATCTTAGCTAAAATATTATTTAAATAATTCAGGGATTTAATCTGAGGGTTTAACGCCTCAGGCAGATTACGCACTGTCGGAACCGTAATTATCGCAAGCCCTTCTTTATAAAATTTTTCCGGATAAAGTGAAATTTTATCCGCGATAATAATAATCGTGGCTTTACCCGCGCACTTACGCGGATCAAGGCCGAGGTCACCCTCGCCGCGAGTTACTATAAGCCTGATATATGCATCATCTAGCTTATTTTCCTTAAGTGTAGCAATAACCGCTTGTTCCATCTCTTTTTTAACCAGGGGAATCTTAAGCATGATACTATGCGCGGATTCATAAAGACGCTCGATGTGCTCTTCTAATTTAAAGACCCGGCGGTTATAAGAACGTATCCCTTCAAAAACTCCGTCGCCGTAAAGCAGGCCGTGATCAAAAACCGAAACCTTAGCGTCTTCTTTTGCAAAATATTTACCGTTGATATAAATTTTCATTTTTCACCTCTTATGTAATAATCCATCTTCTAAATTATAAACTGTCCCGGCAATCTTAGCTAAATCCGGATTATGCGTTACCATTATAAGCGTTAACTCATGCACCTTACGCATCCGCTCTAAAAGCGCGATGATTTCTTTACCGGTAGCAGAATCAAGGTTACCGGTAGGCTCATCACACAAAAGCAACTGCGGCTTATTAATCAGAGCGCGCACCAACGCTACCCGCTGCTTCTCTCCGCCGGACAACTGTGACGGAAAATGATCTATACGCTCTCCTAACCCCGTTTCTTTAAGCAGATCAAGAGCTTCTTTTAAAACTACATCCTTAGAAAGAGCATCCCGGCTTATCCAAGCAGGCATCAAAACATTTTCTAAAACTGTGAACTCCGGCATCAGATGATAAAACTGAAAAACAAAACCTACTGCTTTATTACGCCAGAGCGCAAGTTCCTGCTCACTTAACCTATAAAGATTATTTCCTTCAAAAAAAACCTCTCCTTTGTCAGGAGCATCCAATCCGCCAAGGATATGTAAAAGCGTAGATTTTCCTACGCCAGACGGCCCAATAACGGCAGTTATAGAATTTTTTTCTATTTCAAAGCCCACGCCTCTTAATACCTGAATATTTTTTGAGGCGCTGGTATAACTTTTTACAATTGCCTGCACTTTAAGAAACATATATCTACTCGTAACGCAGGGCTTCCACAGGTTTAAGCTGTGCGGCCTTTGCTGCCGGATAAAGAGTCGCTAACAATGTAATTAAAAGCGATGCTCCGATAATCAACGTAATATCAGGCCACCAGGCAAGCGCAACCGGCAACCGGTCAATATAATAAATATCTTGAGGAAGTTTTATAAACTGATATTTGGAAAGTAAAATACACACACCTACTCCTCCTGCCACGCCAAAAAATACCCCGCTAAGGCCAATCAACATCCCCTCAATAGTAAATATCCTGCGGATATCCGCGGAAGTCATTCCAAGGGCCTTAAGTATCCCGATATCTTTGGTTTTTTCTACCACCATCACTACAAGAGTGCTGACCATATTAAAAGAAGCCACAAGAATAATCAGTGTAAGGATAATAAACATTGTCAATTTCTCAAGTTTAAGCGCGGCAAAAAAATTGCTATTTGCATCCATCCAAGTACGCAACTGATAATCAAATCCGAGTGTTTTCTGAAGCTTATTTTTTACTTCCTGCGCCCGATAGAGATTATCCAATTTTACCGCTATGGCAGAATAAGCGCCGCCTAATTCCAATAATTCCTGCCCGGTAGAGGTGCTTACAAAAATCAGCCTGGAATCATATTCATACATGCCTGAGGCAAAAATCCCGCAGATTTTTAACCGGCTTTCTTTTCCGCGCGGTGAATATATTGCAATCTCTTCACCCAAACGTAAACCCATGCTACCTGCTAGCTCTTTACCGATAATTACCGCATTATTTTTAAGATCTATGATATTTCCCTGAATAAGATAACGGCTAATATCGGTGACTTTTTTTTCTGTTTCAGGATTGATCCCTTTAAAATCAACCGCGAAAAAACGCTCGCCCTCTCTGATCAACAGCTGGCCGTAAACAAAAGGGCTGATCCCGATTACGTGAGATTCGTTTTTTAGTTTTGCTTCTATACCGGGATATGCTGCAGCCTGAATCGGTGAAAAACCATGAATTGTAATATGCGCATAATTTCCTACAATCTTTGCGCGCAGGTCCCTGTCAAATCCGGTCATCACCGCTATGACAATGATCAAAGCCATTACTCCGATAGCTACTCCTGCTACCGAAATCAAACTAATAAGAGATAAGAATTTCTCTTTACGCTTTGTCAGTAAATACCGCCAACTTAAGAAAAAATCTATCCGGCGCATTCCGTTTCTTTTTCAGGCTTTGCCGGGCGCAATAAAGGAAAAAGTATCACATCCCTTATTGCCGGCTGATCCGTTAATAGCATTATTAATCGATCAATCCCTATTCCCAGGCCGCCTGCAGCAGGCATGCCATGCTCAAGGGCTATAACATAATCCAGGTCAACGCATTTTTTTTCTTCGGCGGGTAAAGCCGCTAATTCCTCTTCAAATCTTTGCTTCTGTTCTGTCGGGTCATTAAGCTCGGAATAAGCATTCCCCACTTCTAAACCTGCGACATAAAGCTCAAAACGCTCAGCAAGTAACGGATTGTCTTTACGTTTTTTAGCTAAAGGGCACATATCTGTAAAATAATCTGTCACAAACGTGGGGCTCACACCCATCTCTTCTTCAAGTAATTCTTCGATTATTTTAGCTACCTGGGTACGGGAAAGTTTATTTAAACCCATAGCCTTACCTTTTGCCTGAAGTTTAGTTAGCATGACATGCGCCTCATCTGAAGCAGCTATGCCAAATTTCTCCTCTACCATTTTAGCGAATGAACATCTTGGCCAAGGAGGAGTTAAATTTATGGGTTTTCCCTGATAAATAATTTCGGCAGTTCCTAAGACTTCTTTTGCCACAGAAAAAAATAATTCCTCGCACAATTTCATCATATCTTCGTAATCAGCATAAGCTGCATAAACTTCAAGCATGGTAAATTCAGGATTATGCCGGGTAGAAACCCCTTCATTGCGGAAACTTCTATTTATCTCATAAACCCTGTCTAGGCCTCCAACAAGCAGGCGCTTTAGATAAAGTTCAGGCGCAATACGCAAATATAAATCCATTGAATATTCATTATGAAAAGTCTTAAACGGCCTCCCGGAAGCGCCTCCCGGAATATTATGCATCATCGGAGTTTCTACTTCTAAAAACCTGCGCGCATCCAGAAAATCTCTTACCGCCTTAATAATACGCGAACGCTTAATAAATACCTCTTTTACCTCATCATTTGAGATAAGGTCAAGATAGCGCTGACGGTAACGCACCTCCACATCTTTTAAGCCGTGCCATTTCTCAGGAAGCGGCCGCATCGCCTTAGCTAAAACCGTAACTTCTTCAAGCTTAAGCGTCGGCTCACCCGTATGGGTCTTAAAAGTTTCACCGCTTACAGCAATAAAATCAGCTATGTCTAATTCAAGGCAGATAGAAAATTTTTCTGCTCCGACGATATTTTCTTTAATGTAAAGCTGAATCTTTCCGGTAGAATCTTTCAGGTCAAGAAAGAGAACTTTGCCATGGGAACGTTTGGCCGTAATTCTCCCTGCAAGAATAGGTTTCTGGCCTTCTTTAAAATCGTTTAGGATCTCGCCAATAATTACCCTACCCTGCGGAGTCCGGCTAAAAGACTCTACCCCGAGGTTTGCCAAATTTTGTAATTTCTGACGCCGTTGATTAATTAACTCTTCTATTTCCATAGGGTTTAATTATATAGGATAACTGAGGGGCTGTCAAATGTATAAGTTATCCACAAGCGTAGGGGAGGTTTAAACCTCCCCTACGTTAGGCTAATAACCTACTTTGTAAGAAGAAAGCTGCTTTATGCGCTTGAGCATATTTGGGTGAGTGCTCATGGATTCAAGCAGCCTGTCGCCAAAACTAAGCTTTAGTTCTTTTTGATTAAGCATTCTCAGCTCATCGGCATCAATAGTCCCGCTTTTATCAAGGTCTAACTGAGAAAGCTCGCGGATCTCTTTGCGGCTTTGCGAAGGATCATTAACAAAAAATGCCTTAAGCCCCTCTACTTCTTTAAGCGACTCCTGGTTTGCGCGGGCAGAACCATAAACTAATTTATATAAAGCAGAGGCAAGTGATGCGGGTTTATTTCCTAAATCTATTGATCCTTTATCCGCAAAATACTCCCTGATACGCGAGGCATAAAGCACCAACAAGTTAGAAATAAAATAAATAATTAAAGCTGCCAGGCCGATTAAAGCGGTATTGCCGCCTCCCCGTTCATCACGGCGCCGTCCATAAAAAAGAAATTGAAAAGCAATTCTGTACATTACCATCGGAATAACCGAAAGAAGCGTAATAGTAAGCACGTCACGATTCTTTAAATGGCTAATCTCATGCGCCAAAACCGCTTTTAGCTCTTCTTCATCAAGCAGCCTTAAAATTCCTTCGGTAACACAAACTCTGCCATCGCGTATTCCTCTTCCAAAAGCAAAAGCATTAGGTAAAGGCACCTGCGAAATCCCCACCCGCGGCATGGGAATATTTGCCCGACGACTAAGATTCTCAACCATGGAATAAAGCTGGGGATTTTCCTGGCGCTTGATATAACGCACATGCATTGTCCATTCTACGATCTTGGGGCCAATCATATACTGAATAAACATCATCGCAATCGAAAGGAATAAATAAAAAGTAACATTACTTATGCCTAAAAGCGAATGGCCCAATACAACTAACACAGCATAAATCAAACCAAAAAGAAGCGATAATAATAACCACATTCTTAATTGCAGAGAAAACATATTACACCCCTTCCTTAACCACGAAAGCCTTGATTATAAGCCGGACAACCGGGTTGTCAATATTATCAGTTGTCACATAAACATACTGTTGGACTTGCCCAGAATATTTTTGTGAGTTAAACTTCACCTCAATTTTTGTATTTTCCCCTGGAGGAATCTCTTTTTTCTCAACCTTAGGTACAGTACAGCCGCAAGAAGCCTGGTAATCTTTAATTAATAACAATTTATTTGAATTATTGGTCAGAATAAAATCATGCGTAACAACTGCACCCTCTTTTACTTTACCAAAATCCCAGATATAATCGCTATTTTCCTGTTTTAAACCCATATTCCTCTGAGCAGGAGTTTCTATTTTAATTATTTTTTGAGCTTGGCAACCGCAATAAAACAAAGAAAAAACCATGAGAAATAAAACTTTTTTCTTCATCATAACCTCCATATTAAAAATATCCCCAACCCTAAAAACATTAATCCCATTAAAATTTTCACTA
>CAKKSP010000029.1:0-38227 GCA_919902045.1 Omnitrophica bacterium GWA2_41_15
AAATTTTTTAATTCGGTAATATCTTTTAATACGTGCACTACCCCGCTAAAATTTCCATTTTCGCTAAATACCGGAGACGCAGAAACAAGCAGGTACTTGTTATTCGGCGGATCATAAATTTCCTGAACATGGGAAAGCCTATCCTTTTTTGAAAGCGCGAACGGGCATTCCGGAATCGGTAAATCCATTTTATGTATTATATTATAACACTTTTTATCGATTACATCTTCCGGCTTTACCTTAAAATATTGGCAGAACGCCTGATTCACTTTCATGATATTTGAATTTTCATCATGGAGAGATACCGGATCAGTAATGGCATCGAAAGTCTTCTGCCATTGTTTTGAAGCACGCGAACATTCATCTTCTGCCAGTTTGCGCGCGGTAATGTCTACTACTAAAATCAAGGCTCCGATATAATTTCCTTGAATTCCCTTAAGCGGGCTGATATCGGTTATCCCCCAGAAATTCGAACCGTTTTTACGCTTAAAACAAAGGTCATAACTACCTTTTTGCCCACGTATACATTTGTTTAAACAAGCTTTAAATATATCTTGAGAACCTTCGGCAATAAAATTAATTACGGGATTGGATAAAATTTCAAGCGCCCCCCACCTAAGCAGGTCAGCCATGCGTTGGTTAACAAAAGAAACAACGCCTTCGCTATCAATAATCCATATCCCTTCCTGGGAATTATCCACTATCTGACGGTAACGTTCCTGGCTTTGCCAAAGCATATCTTCGGTGCGCTTACGCTCAATAGCATAATTAATCGCCCGCGACAAAAGTACATTTGAAAACTCCCCCTTAACAATATAATCCTGTGCTCCGTGTTTAATCGCCTCTAAGCCCATTTCTTCATTAGATAACGATGTTAATATTATAATGGGAATTTTTTTAACCATATCATGAAGCTTCTTAAAAGAAACAAAACCGTTTGAATCCGGAAGGAACAAATCAAGCAGCACTATATCAAAAGGATGCTGCCCCAAGAACTCAACAGCCTCCTTAAGAGTCTTGGCATTTGTAACTTCCAGGTTTAAACTTTCACTGCGCATCTGCTTTAAGGTTTCTTCTATAAGCCGCACATCCCCGGGATTATCCTCGATAAACAAAACTTTTTTTATGTTTTCCATGTTTTTCTTACCTCATCACCCTTTCGCTAAAGAAACTTCTTTTATCCAAAACATATAGATACACTTTACCAGTTCAAAAAGCCGGTTTAAATCTATGGGTTTAACTAAGTAGGCATTGGCATGCATAGAATAAGCCATACAAATATCTTCTTTGCGCTCTGAAACGCTAAGCACTACTACTGGAATATGCAATAATAACGGATCAGATTTAATTTCTTTAAGAATTTCTATCCCGCCTTTTTCCGGAAGATTAAGATCAAGCAGTATGATTTCAGGCGATTTACTATCGCTATATTTACCCTTATGCCGTAAATAATTAAGGACATCAGCACCTTCGTTTAAGATTTTTAATTCTACCATAAGCTTAGTTTCTTTAAAAGCCTCTTCAAGAAGCCCGGCGTCTCCACGGTTATCTTCTATGACTAGTATTTGCGGCATAAAACCTACCTTCTTCGACCTACGCGGTCGAAAATCCGACCGCGTAGGTCGAGTTTAGTTTGCTGGCAACTTAGGGATAGAAAAATAAAATGTTGCCCCTTTAGCTATTTCTGACTCTGCCCAAATTTTACCACCGTGGCGTTCAACAATTTTTTTACAAATAGAGAGGCCTATTCCTGTACCCGGATAATCACGAGAATGCAACCGCTTAAAAACATCAAAGATTTCCGATTTATGCTTCGGATCAAAACCTACACCGTTATCCTTGACTAAAAAAACCCACTCCCGCTCTTCCTCTCTCACACTAATATGTACTCTCGGCGTTTCATGAGAACGAAACTTTACTGAATTGCCGATTAAATTTTGAAAAAGCCTTATAAGCTGCACTGCGTCTACCCAAACCATCGGAAGAAGATCGTAAGTAACCAAGGCCTTACTCTCATTAATAGAAACCTTTAAATTAAATATTGCCTGCTCAAGCACGTCTGAAGCATTAAGATGCTCAAAAATAACTTTACCTAAACTTACTTGAGAATAATCCATAAGCCCGTTAATCATAGCCTGCATCCGGCTTGCCCCATCTACAGCGTAATAAATAAACTCTTTGGCATCTTTATCAAGTTTATCCTGGTAACGCCGGTCAAGCAGTTGCAAATAACTTGCTATCATCCTTAACGGCTCTTTAAGATCATGGGAAATAACAAAAGCAAAACGCTCAAGTTCGGCATTAGAACGGCTAAGTTCCTGGCTTTTTTTAAAAAGCTCCTCGGATACTTTACGCGCTTCAGTCACATCCTCTCCTGAGGTCAAAAGCAAAATAATATCTCCTGAACTATTTCTTATATATGTATTATACCAGGCAATTAATCGTTCCTGCCCGTCTTTCCTGATAACTGGGTTCTCAAAATACTCCACTTCTTGCACATCACCGGACATAATTTTCCGAAAAACACCCCTGACATCCTGCCTGAACTTTTCCGGAATAAAATGATCTATCCAGTTTTTACCAATAGCCTCTTCTTCAGTGCAACCTAATATTTCAAGCCCCTTCTTATTAATCAAAACTACGTTGGCATCTTTATCAAGAACTAATATCATTACCCTGACTATATCCAGATAATGCTGTGCCCTTTCTTTTTCTTCCCGTAGTTTTTTTTCCAAAACTATACTTTCTGTAACATTACGCACATGCTCAATAACTCCGGAAATCTTGCCAGTTAACGAATTACGGTAAGGAAGCGCAAAAACCTCAAACCATCCTCTTAATTCGCCGTCAGGGCCTTCATGTTTGATTAATTCACGGCATGGCGTTCCGCTTAACAGGGCTTTTGTGGTTGGGCAAACCTTGCAGGGCTGATTAATACCATGATAAACCTCGAAACATTTTTTTCCCTCTAATGGCAAAACGTGGCTATACCATTTGTTCATTGCCGGATTTACGCTTAAAATATTATATTCCTTATCCAAAACACTTATCCCGTCTTGTATACTCTCAAAGACCCCGCGTAAAAATTGATCTTTTAAAAGGATCTCTACTGCCTGTTTGCGCATCAGCACCAATAAGTTACGCGCCTCTTCATAGGAACGCTCTTGTTCTTTTTTGCGGTGCACCGCTGTTATGCCATAGACTAATTCATCGGCTAATTCGCGTAAGAAAACAATCTCTTCTTCATTAAAAGAATTTTCTTCTTTTCCCGCTACGGTCAAAACACCTAAAATTTGCTTTTCTCCTATTAATGGAATCGATAGCAAAGAAGAACAACCTGTCCTTTGCATTGCATCTCCCAACAAAGAAGAATAAGGTGAATTTTTAAGCTCATTAACCACAACATGGCTTTTCTGCTGCAAAGCAATTTGCCATGGCCAAGGATTACCTGGATTATCATTCTTCCAAAGTTTTTCTTGTTCCTGTAAACAGATTTCTGCGCAGCCAAAAGAAGCTACTATGCTTATGCACTCCGGCTCAAGGCTTTTTCTCATCCCCACCCAAGCAGTACAATATCCCCCAAATTCAACAATCTGCTGGCAGCAGTTATTCAAAAGCTGAACTTCCTCCTGCGCCTCAATAATAGCCTTACCGATTCTGCGCAACAACTCAAGCCTGCGCTTAATTGCGGCAATCGCAATATGCTGCGTATCTGCTTCCATTAAAAACTCCTTTTTACTTAGTAAAAATTATTGCCACTCGATTATTTTCTACACGCAAAACTGCTTCAGCGTTGTTTTTTATAGATTTAAAAATTTCTCCTTTTTTTCTCAACTTAATAACTCCCGGCTTAAGTAAAGAAACAAGCGGGGCATGCCCTGCCTGAATCCCTAACTTTCCTTCATAAGCCGGAACAATAAGAGATACAACATTCTCTTCAGTTGTAATACGATTAGGTGTAAGCATCTCAATTCTAAAAGTTCGCATATAAACAAACCTAACCTTTAAGCCGTGCGGCTTTTTCTATCGCATCCTCGATCGTTCCTACCATGTAAAATGCCTGTTCGGGCAAATGATCAAAAGCGCCTTCAGCAATCATCTTAAACCCGCGCACCGTCTCAGAAACCGGGACATATTTTCCGGGGATCCCAATAAAAGCCTCTGCAACAAAAAACGGCTGCGAGAAAAAACGTTGTATTTTTCGTGCCCGATATACTATTATTTTATCCTCATCTGAAAGCTCCTCGATCCCCAATATGGCAATAATATCCTGTAAATCCCTATAACGCTGGAGAATCTTCTGAACCTTAAGCGCAACCGCATAATGCTCTTCTCCGATTAAACGCGGATCAAGGATACGCGAAGATGAATCAAGCGGGTCAATCGCCGGATAAATCCCAAGCTCTGCGATTTGGCGTGAAAGAACAATCTTTGCATCAAGATGCGAGAATATTACTACAATCGCAGGATCCGTAAGATCATCCGCAGGAACGTATACTGCCTGCACAGAAGTAATGGAGCCATCCCGAGTTGAAGCAATACGCTCCTCAAGTTGAGCGATCTCCGTAGCCAAATTTGGCTGATAACCGACTGCGGAAGGCATACGGCCGAGAAGCGTAGAAACCTCTGAACCTGCCTGGACATAGCGGTAGATATTATCTATAAAAAGGAGTACGTCTTTTTTCTGCCGGTCGCGGAAATATTCTGCCATGGTAAGCGCGGATAACCCTACGCGTAAACGCGCCCCGGGAGATTCATTCATCTGCCCAAAAACAAGCGTACTTTTCTCTAAGACTCCCGAGGCAGCAAGCTCAAGCCAGAGTTCATTGCCTTCGCGCGTACGCTCGCCAATACCGGCAAAAACAGAAACCCCGCCAAACTCCCGGGAAATATTACGCATCAGCTCCATCGCAAGCACGGTCTTACCAACACCTGCTCCGCCAAAAAGCCCGATCTTGCCGCCTTTAGGAAAAGGGGCAAGCAGATCTATGACTTTAAGCCCGGTCTCAAGTACTTCATTAGTAGGCAGTTGTTCCTGAAAATTCGGCGATTCGCGGTGGATTTGAGAACGCTCCACCGCTTCAAAAATTGCACCCTTATCATCAATAGTCTCTCCTAAAACATTGAATATTCTCCCGAGAGTATTATCTCCTACAGGAACCATAATAGGCTTTCCGGTATCTGCTACAATCATCCCCCGTTCCAACCCTTCAGTCGGTGAAAGCGAGATACAACGCACCGTATTATTTCCAATAAGCTGTACTACTTCAAGCACTATACGAATATTTTTTTCCGGCATATCAATATTCAGGGCATTAAGAAGCTGCGGCACCTCGGATTCATTAAAACGCACATCCACAGTCGGCCCGATTACCTGAATTATTTTTCCCTGGATCATTTTAGCCTTTCATGGCAGTAAAACTTGATATCACTTCAATAATATCCCTGGTAATAATACCCTGGCGTAATTTATTTTTATCTAACGCAAGTTTATCAAGCATATTAATAGCATTATCAGAGGCTGCCCTCATTGCCATTACCCGAGACAACCCTTCTGCTGTCAGGGCATGCGTCATATAATAACGTAACGATGCTTTAAAATATATTAAAATCAAACTTTCAAATATCTCTTTAGGCTGAGGCTCAAAAAGGTATTCGGTTTTTTCCTGCCGGGGAATTTCAAGCGGCAGAAGTTTTTCTACTCTTGGCTCAAAAGAAGAGGCAGAAACATAATGCGTATAAGCAACATATACATCATCAGCTTCTCCGGTTAAATAAATTTTTCTTGCTGATTCAGATAAATTATCTAAAATTTCCTCGTTTAAGCGCGAATGTGTATTAAGCACTGCTTCCTTTAGAATCAGTCCTCTGCGCTTACAATAACGCAGGCCTTCCCTGCCCACTGCCAAAACAGATATTTTAAAACCCTGGCTGCCTGATAAAAACTCTTCGATTCTATTAAAAAGCTTATGATGATATCCGCCGCAAAGGCCTGTATCAGAACTAAAAATACATAATAATCTGTTGCCCTGCGACTGCCTATCGCCAACCAAAGGATGTTTAGAAAAATCCACTGCCCCCGTAAGAGCAGAAAGCGCTAAATTGCATTCTTTTTGATAAGAAGCGCAAACCTCTATCAATGGCCGGATACTTTTGAGTTTAGTAAATGCGACGAGCTCCATCGCATGAGTAATCTTATGCGTTTTAGAAGCAGTGCGTAATTTATTTTCAAACTGCCTTAGAGTAAGTAACATAAAATGAGTTTAGCGCTAACTGAAGCTTTTGTTCTAATTCAGGCGTAAGCTCTTTTTTGTTTTCAATTTCGTATTCTATGTCCGGAGCCTGCGCATCTAAATAAGTGAAAAATTTATTTAAAAAGTTTTGGATATTCTCGGTTTTTAAATCATCAAGAAAACCAGAGGTGCCGGCATAAATAGCTATTACCTGCTTAGCTAAGGACATCGGCTCATACTGTTTCTGCTTTAATAATTCCACCATCCGCTCACCGCGGGTAATTTGCTTCTTGGCTTCCGGATCAAGTTCAGCGCCAAACTGTGTAAATGCCGCTAACTCTCTGTATTGAGCTAAATTAATCCTTAACTGTAATGCCACCTGACGCATCGCCTTAGTTTGAGCTTTACCTCCGACGCGAGATACAGAAAGGCCCACATTCACCGCAGGCCTTACCCCGGCATAAAAAAGATCGCTTTCTAAGTATATCTGTCCGTCAGTAATAGAAATAACGTTAGTGGGAATATACCCTGATATATCTCCTGATTGCGTTTCTACTATCGGAAGCGCAGTAAGAGACCCTCCCCCTAACCTGCTATGCATCTTTGCTCCGCGCTCAAGAAGCCGGGCATGCAAATAAAAAATATCTCCCGGATACGCTTCTCTTCCAGGAGGACGCCTAAGCAATAACGAAAGCTGCCGGTAAGCTTGCGCGTGCTTTGTCAGGTCATCGTAAATAATAAGCGCGTGTTTCCCTGAATACATAAACTCTTCGGCAATGGCACACCCAGCATAAGGAGCAAGATATTGCAGCGACGCAGAAGCCCGCGCAGAAGCTGTGACAATGGTAGTATATTCCATAGCTTGGTATTTTTCTAAAGTGTTTGCCACACTAACAATAGTAGACATCTTCTGTCCGATAGCTACATAAACACAGTAAACTCCTTTGCCGCGTTGGTTAATAATGGTATCGATGGCAATGGCAGTCTTACCGGTCTGGCGGTCTCCGATAATAAGTTCACGCTGGCCCCTTCCAATAGGAATCATAGAATCAATTGCTTTGATCCCGGTTTCAAGCGGCTCTTTTACCGGCTCACGCTCTGTAACTCCCGGTGAATGGGCTTGCACAGGCCTAAATTTTTCAGAAGTTATTGGGCCGCGGCCGTCACGTGGAAAACCCAAAGCATTAACAACTCTTCCTACTAACTCTTGGCCAACCGGTACCTGCACAATTCTACCGGTACGTTTTACAATATCTCCTTCTTTGATCAATCTGTCGGGAATATCCGAACCAAAGATTACTGCGCCCACGCTATCTTCTTCAAGGCTTAAAACCATTCCTACTACTCCGTCGCCAAATTCTACCAGCTCCCCCAGCATAACATCATCCAACCCATAAATGCGCGCAATCGCATCCCCTACCTGGATAACGCGGCCGACTGATTCCGTGCGTAAGCGGCTGCGGTATTTTTCCAGTTCCTGCCTTATTACTGAAGTGATTTCTTCGGGGCGTATTTCCATCTTAATAAAATTTCTTTAATTCCCGCAACTTTTCTCTTGCTTCTTCAATGCGCTTGCGCACAGAACCGTCTATAATCATACTTCCGATTACTACCTGTACTCCCCCTAAAAGTGTAGGGTCAAGTTCAAGATAAAGATTTAATTTTTTATTTAATGCTGTTTCAAGGCCGGTTTTAAGTTTCTGAATTACTTCAAGCTCAAGAGGATAAGTAGTCTTAAGTAAAGCGTTTTGCGCCTCCTGATGCGCATAATTTTCCCGGATGTAATCGGCAATTTCAACTAACAGATTTACCCGCCTATTCTCTAAAAGTAAAAAAAGAAAATTCCTGAATTCCAGGGAAAAACTACTAGAAAATACTTTTTCAATAAAATCCCTCTTCTCCTGGGAAGTAAACTCGGGGCTGATAAAAAAAGAAAAAAGGCCGGGCTCTTTTTCCACAAGCAGTTTAGAGGATTTAAACTCACCGACTATCTGTTCGGCTTCCTGGTAAAAACGCGCAAAATTAAAATACGCATCAGCATATCTTCTGGCTATAATTTTTTCTTTCATGAAATATTTTTAAGTTTATCCAAGAAAGTATCTACTACCTTACGATCATCTTCTTCGGTCAACCTCTCTTCTACAAGATAAGCCATAGCATCAAGCGTAAGGCCAGAAATATCGTCGCGTAATTCTTCTTTGGCTTTCAATATCTCTATACTGATCTGGGCTTTAGCATCATTAACTAAGCCAAAAGCATCTTCCTGAGCTTTACGATGGATTTCCCTAGACATGCGTTGGCTTTCCATAATTGCTTCCTGGATTTTACGCCTGCCCTCTATATCGGAAGATGCCATCTTCTCTTTAAATTCAGCTTCAAGCATCTTAGCCAAACTAAGCGCGTCTTGTGTTTGTTTTATTTGACCAGATATATTATCCCTGCGCGTATCAAGCAGTTGTAAAAAAGGTTTCCAAAGAAAAATCCTAAGTAGTATCACAAGCAAAATAAAAGTAGCTGCCTGAGCAATAACCTCCTGCCAGGTTAGAGAAGAAAATATTTCCATTTCAGATCTTTTTAGCTAGGATATTTGCAAATAATAAAGCATAAATTGTCAGGGCTTCAATAAACGCACACCCTAATAGCAAAGCGATAATAATCTTGTTTGCTGCTTCCGGCTGACGGCTGGTTGCATCCATTGCAGAAGACACTGCTTTTCCAAGCCCAAATGCCGATCCAATTGCTGTTAAAGCAACTGTCAAAGGTAATGTTATTGCCAGCACAATCTTATAATCCATTCTTATACCTCCCTTTTCTCTTCCGTTTCTCCCAACACCAACGCAAAATACACCATAGTTAAAATCGCAAAAACCGCTGCCTGCGCCAAAGCTCCCACGATCACAAGTAACGAACTAAACAAAAATAACGGTACTCCTTTTAAGCCAAGTTGAGCAAATGTTGAAAAAAGTAACTCATCCCCCCAGATATTGCTACGTAACCTAAGCGCCAAAGTAAAAGGACGAAGAACCTCGGAAATAATATGTATAAAAAGGATAAAAACCGGGATAATGAAAGTCAACATAATAAAACGCGGCATTTTTCCAAAAAAATGCCAGGCATACAGCTTTACTCCCAGTTCTTTAAAACCCGCGTATTGCACATAGAAAAATACACATAATGAAAGCGCAATGGTTGTAGAAAGATTCGCAGTCGGAGATTTACATAAAGGCAGGACCCCAATCAGGTTTAAAACTGCGACGTAAATAAAAAGCGTGCCGACAAAAGGAAGGTATTTGCGCCCTCTTGGGCCTGCGACTGCTTGCATTAGTTCATCTGCATAAGAAACAAAGCTTTCTAAAACTGCCTGTAGCCGGCCGGGAATCTGTTTTATTTTTTTTTGCGCAAAAAAAATGATTATAAAAAGCGCTGCCGCCGCAAGCATTGCAAAAAAAACATCCTGCCAAAAGTATAAAAAATCAAACAGAGGCATTAAAGGGAACTTTTTATGTAAAAGATAAAAAATAGTTGGCAGCTCTTCGCTCATGATAATTTAGCTAATGCGCTTTCTTGCTGAAAAATCAAAGCCTGTTCCATATCTTCAGCGCTAACAAGGCCCATATCACGTATAACCTCACCTAGCATTACTCCACGTCTCCAGTTGATTTTTAAGGCTTCATCGAGCTGTTCTGAACTTAAAAGATTTCTTTCAATAAGTATCTGGCCTAACGGTTTATAAGATTGCCTGGGCAGAATGTGGCTCTGGCATACTTGCGGGCCAAAGATTTCTTTTTCGTTTGAGCCGCTTCTGCGGTCAACCATAAATTTACTTTTTGGGATCGCCTTTAGAAACCCTTTTATCTCTGCAACCCTGTCGTTTATCTCTACAATACTTTTCACCAGATCATCATGCCTCCTGTTAACAACAGCAATAGATAAACTCATAAACGGGATTTGGCGGCTGGTACGCGCGCGGTCTTTAGCGACGACAAAACCCTGCTTTTGATCCTGCGCAGAATAATGATACGGCACTAAACGGTCAAAAAATTCTATAAAACTTGAGGCTATTTCCTTATATTTTTCAATGGAAGTCAAAAAAACAAAATCATCTCCTCCGATATGACCGATGAAATCGTGCGGATTGCCGTAATGCTTTACACAGGTATACAACAGGTGTGCTACCTGCATAATCACCCGGTCTCCTTTTAAGTAGCCATAGACATCATTAAAATATTTGAAATTATCAATATCTACATAACCGAAAGAAAAACTGCTTCCCTTCTGAATACGTTCTGTAAGCGCATCTTCCACAATCCTTACACCAGGTAACCCTGTGAGAGGGCTTGAATGAAGGCTGTATTGGGAACGTTTAAGTGCCATTTCAATTCTAATACGTAAGTCTAAGGGGTCCGGCGGTTTAATAAGATAATCATCAACCCCCTGGCGCACTTCAAGCAGCTGCTGCCTAAGTTGGCGTTTATTAATAATAGTTATAATGGGAATATAGGCGGTCATGAAATCTTCTTTGAGGAGATGGCAGATTTGCATGTCAGGACGTTTCGCGGATTGGACATCAGCGACAATTACATCGGGAGAGGATCTTTTGACTACTTCGATATCAGAAAGCGGGGCTTCGTGAAGAAAAACCTCATAACCCCACCCATCGAAACAAAAAGTAAGGACGTCTTTGAGGCTTTTATCCGATGAGATAATCAAGATTCTTTTTATTCTCTCGGTCATTGTTAAATATTATAAAGCACGGCGAGAAATAGTAAAGGATTTTGTTACAGGCCAGCGGGTCCTGTCTTAGTATGTTTTCGCAGCACCGCTTGATTTTCCCCGGCGTGGAAAATCTGCGCTCGGGTAGAAAGCTCTTGCTCCCCGCCAATAAGTATTCTAGGGCGGTTCCATGCCCGCAAGAGCTTTCTAACGTGCTGCTTAAACATACTAAGCCACCCGCTGATTGTAATATATATAATCTCATGGTAATTTTAGCGAGCGCCCGCCACAAGGCTTCGGCGGGCAAGAATGTAGATTTTGGCAGTATTGCCTACAGGATATTGCGTAGCGTGCATTAGGATTTTTTTGCCAAATGTGCACAAGGTATTACGACGAAGTAGACGCAGGAACTGACATTCGTTAAGGAACTAGTGGAATTCCTGCGGATACGAGGAGTAAACCGCAGTGCACGGCAAAAATAATCCAGCACGCGAACAATATCCTGTAGGCAAAATCTACTTGAGCGAGCAGAATTGAAACACCCGGCGCAATCGGAATATGCGCCGGTGTTGCCTTGCTGGCAAGGAGATTATATTACTCGGTAATATTTACTCTTGAACGAAAGGATTTTTTCTGAGATAGCAGGCGCTTGGATTCTAAAACCTTGTTCTGCGCGCGCCTTGAGCGGCGGCGTTTCTGACGGCGGATCTTCTCAATACGCTTTTGTTCTGCAGAAAGTTTACCTAAGATTTGGCTTTCGATTTTTTCTAAGAGGATACGCCGCGCAAGAAAACGATTCTGCGCCTGGGAGCGCTCTTTATGGCAGCGTACTTCTATTCCGGTAGGAATATGTTTTAAACAAACACAGGTAGATGTTTTATTAACGTTCTGGCCGCCGGGGCCTGGTGAGCGGATAAAAGTTTCAAATAAATCTTGGCTTCTGACTCCCAACTTGAGCATTTTCTGCTCAAGCGCTTGAGATTTTTCTCTTGATACAAAACTCTCTGGCATAAAAAGAGTTAGATATATTTTTCTACCGCAGCTAACAACTCTTCCGGATTAATAGGTTTTTCTAAAACCTCCCGCACAACTGGCCATTCTTTTGACGAGCCAAAACCATAAGACAATCCTGCATCTTTTTTTACTCCTGTAACAATAATAATCGGGATATCCTTATAAGATTCATCCCTTCCTAATTTATTAGCAAAAAGCAGGCCTTCTGTAAAAGTGCGCATCATTATATCTAAAAGTATCAAGTCGGGTTTTGAAGCTTTTATTTGCCCCATTCCTTCTTCACTATTAAAACTAGACGTTACTTCATAACCTTTTGCGCCAAGAAAATTACCTACTGCCTCCACATAAAGCGGATCATCATCTATAACTAGAATTTTTTTTCCCATAAAATCTCCTTTTAGAAATTATACCAAAAAATTATGCTTTTGCAAACAGTTCTGTTACACGATCAAGCGCCTGGCAAAAGTATGCAAGCACCATTCCGTAATTAGTAATCGGGATTCCGGATTTTTGGGCGAGGTTTATTCTGTGTAACACCTCCCGCCGGTTTAACATACAGGCTCCGCAATGAATGATAAGTTTGTATGCACTTAAATCCGCAGGAAAATCATACCCTGTCGCGTAATCAATATTAAGCTCCTCTTCTTTAAAGCCTAAGCGCTTTCTTAAAGATTCGGGAATTATAATTCTTCCAATATCTTCTCCGATTGGATGATGCGTGCATGCTTCGGCAATCAATATCCGGTCTCCGGCTTTAAGGGAATCTATAAACTTTGCTCCTTCTATTAAAGGCGCAAGCTCTCCTTTGTAACGGGCAAATAATATTGAAAATGTTGTAATAGGGATATCATTCGGAACTTCCTTATTTATCCTTGCAAATATATGCGATTCGCTGACAATCATCCGAGGTTTAATTTTTAAATTAGAGAGCGCCTTACCAAGATTATCTTCCTTTACTAACATTACGGAGCAAGAATTATCTAAAATATCCCGGCAAGCCTGCATCTGGGCAAGCTTTAGCCTACCCTTAGGCGCTTCTATATCAAGAGGCGCAACAATAATTACAAGGTCTCCCGGTAGAAGCATATCCTGCAAAATAACCTTACGCTCATAATCCTCCGGAGTGGAAGCGATGATTTTTTTACGCAACTCCTCAATACCGGTTTTGTGTAAGGCGCATACTTCGGCAAAAACTAAACCTTTTTTATCTAATTCTTTGACAAACTCTCCATTTTTTGAAGAAATATCAATTTTATTTACTGCCACAACTACGGGAATCTTTCTAACTTTTGCCTCTTTTAAAAACATCTCCTCGTATTCAGTAAGGCCTATTTCTTTGTCAACCACAAGAAGCATGATATCGCTTTTATTCAAAACTTTCTTTGTTTTTTCAATCCGCATTCGGCCTAAATCTCCGGTATCGTCAATTCCTCCGGTATCGACTAAAACCACAGGCCCGATCTCATGAATCTCCATTGCCTTATAAACCGGGTCAGTCGTGGTCCCGGGGATCTCTGAAACTATTGCTGCATCTTGTCCTGTAAGGGCATTGATCAGGCTTGATTTACCGACGTTTCTTCTTCCAAAAATCCCGATATGCAAACGATTGCTTAAAGGTGTTTTTTCCATACCTCTCCCATCTACAGGGACACTTCTTACAGGGACATTTCTTAACATGGAAATTACTTTGTTAAGAAATGTCCCTAACATTAAGAAGTGTCCCTAACTTAGTTATAAAATAATCATCCCCATTTTCTTAATCTCTTTTTTTAAATTTTCAAACCCTTTATCACCTGGTTTTGCAAGCGGCTTTTTGCCATCATAAAGCGAATAATTTTTTTGGTATTTTTGCGGAGTAAAATTTGGCATAATTACATTCGCACCAGCCCTAAGCGCATCAAGGATACTTTTTTCTCCTCCGATAGTTCCCAAAGCGGTAGTTGCCGGAATATAAGCTTTCTTATTAAGCAACCGCGCCAGAGCAATACTCTTTAATACTAAATTTTTATCCCCATGCTTTACTCTTGCAAGTAAAGTTTTTCTGTGCGGGATAAAAGGCCCAATCCCTAACATCTCAAAATCAAATTTTTTAAAAAAGAGTAAATCCTTGGCCAGAGAATCAAGGCTCTGATCTTTTAAACCTACGATATTGCCGCATCCAGTCTGGTATCCTAATTTTTTTAATGCCTTAAGGCAATTAAGCCTGCGCTTAAAACTCATACGCGGGTGAAAATTCCGGTAAAAAGATGGGGTTGAACTTTCAATCTTTAATAGGTAGCGATCTGCGCCGGCTTTACGCCAAAGCGCGAATATTTCTTTACTATGTTCTCCTACTGAAAGCGTAACCAGTAAATTAAAATTACGTTTTATCTTTTTGATTATACCCGCAAGCCATAGGGGCTTCATCTTAATATCTTCCCCTGACTGCAAAACTACTGTTTTCACCCCTCTTTGAGAAATTTCTTTTGCTACTGCTAATATCTCATCCTGGCTCATGCGATAACGTTTGAGCGATTTATTCTCTGCATTAATCCCGCAATAAAGGCAACTGTTACGGCAATGATTTGAAAACTCAACTAACCCGCGTAAGTATACTGCGTTTCCGCAATTCTCCAGGCGCGTTTTCATGGCAGCCTGATAGAGTAAACCCAGATCTTTACCTTTCTCTAACAAAAGTAGGCGTATTAAATCTTTTTGGCATAAATTGTTATACATACCTGTCACGCCCTCCGCCTTCTATCTCATGTAAAAATTCTTCTAACAATTTACGGCCCGGAGCATCAAGCTCTGCTTCTTTTTCCTTAATTAAACTATAACCTTTTTCCTTAGTAGTAAATCCGGCAAAATCATCTAAATATTCTTTTAAAGTGACTAAAGCATTCAGGCTGCACTTTCCTTTAATAAGGCCTGGTTTTGCAAGCTGCATAAATTTATGTCCGGTCCTTTCTTTACGATAACAAGCCGCGCAAAAACTGGGAATAAATCCTTTATCAATCAGGATATTCACCACCTGCTCAAGGCTCCGGTGATCTACGGTAGAAAATTGCTCAAGGCCATCTTTATTAACACCCGTATTATATGCGCCCGGATTTGTCCTTGACTCTGCACTTATCTGCGAAACTCCCAGACCAAAAAGCTCATCGCGCAAAGAGGCTTTTTCGCGGGTAGAAAGAATTATTCCCGTATAAGGAACTGCAAGCCTAAGAACGGAAACTATCTTTTTAAAATCTACATCGCTGACTGGGTAAGGAATTTTATTTGTTAAAGGAGCGCCTAGGGCATCTTCAAGCCGCGGCACAGAAATTGTATGCGGCCCCATCCCAAAACGCGCTTCAAGTTGTTTTATATGCGCTAAAAGCGCAAGCAGTTCAAATTTAAAATCAAATAAACCAAAAAGCACACCCATTCCCACATCGTCAATGCCGGAAACAATCGCCCGCTCAATCGCGTCTATGCGGTTATCTGGATCGCTTTTCTGTCCACTAGGATGAACCCTACGATAGGTTTCATCATCATAAGTCTCCTGAAAAAGTTGATATGTCCCTATCCCTGAAGCCTTTAATTCTTTAAAACCGGAAAGGCTTAAAGGTGCGCAATTAATATTTACCCGACGGATATAATGCTGGCCAAACTTTGCCCTATATATTGCCTCAATAGCTTTACAATAATAATTAACTGCTTCTTTTTCATCTGCTTGTGCAAACTCTCCTGATACCGCTAATATTCTTTTATGCCCACGGTTAAGCAGAGCGATTGTTTCTTCTTCTATTTCTTTTACGGTAAGTGTCCTGCGCTGCGCCTCGTGATTATCTGAACGAAAACCGCAATAAAGGCAGTTATTAGCGCAGTGGCTTGAAATATAAAGCGGCACAAAAAGTACGACTCTTTTTCCGTAAATTTTATCTTTAACTTTAGACGCCGAGGAAAAAATTTTTTCTAAGTACGATTCATCTTTAACATTTATAAGCATGGCTGCCTCTAAAAGAGAAAGCCCGGACAAAGTTTCTGCCTTTAACAAAATCTCATCAATACAGGATGGATTTTGTTTTACTTCTGCTTCTTTAAGTAGCGTAGATATTTTTAAGGCATCAATATATTTCATTATTTTTTATAAAAACTACGCAATAACTCTACTGCTTTTTTGGGCGTAAGTTCACCGTAGATTTTATCGCCAATCATGATTACCGGAGCTAAACCGCAGGCGCCCAGGCAGCGAGTCTCCTGCAAAGTAAATAACCCGTCTGGAGTAGTCTGGCCAAAATCAATTTTAAGCTCATCTTTAATCGCCTTTAATATATCTTCTGCACCTTTGACATAACAAGCAGTCCCTAAACATACAGAAATCGCGAATTTACCGCGCGGAGTAAGATGAAAAAAATGATAAAATGTCGCTACTCCCCAGATATGCGCAGACGGAATATTCATTTCAATGGCGATTTTTTCCATAACAGCTTTGTCTAAATATCCGTAAAGCTCCTGCGCTTTATGTAATATAGAGATAAGCTGGGAATCCGGATGATCCGATTCTTTTGCTTTCTGCATAAAACTGCTTAGTTCCTGTGATTTTTCGTCTTGTGTTGCGATCATATATCTCTCCTTAGGGACATTTCTTACAGGGACACTTTTTAAAATATTAGAACACTATGTTGAAAAGTGTCCCTAAAATAGTTAGCGCGCCTGAATTTCAGTAGGAACAATTCCTTTCGGCTCCTTGGGCTTATAATGCGTATGCAGCAACTTATGTGACATTTCTCCCAACGGCTTTCCTAAAAATTCTTTGTAAATCCTGCGTATATCAGGATTATTATGGCTTCTCCTGATAGTTTTATGCCGGTCAAGATTATAAAGCGCGTCTGCCCTGGCTGCCAGGCATGACTCATCTAAAGGCAACGAGTTTAAACCCGCGTAAGGTTGTCCTCCCCCGCCGATACAACCTCCGGGGCACCCCATGATCTCGATAAAATGAAACCGCTCTTTATCTTTACGCACCATCTCTAAAAGTTCATTGGCGTTTCCTAATCCATGCGCTACTGCCACGCGGATTTCTTTTCCGTCAATCTCAAGCTTTCCTTCTTTTATCCCTTTAAACCCACGTAAATCATTAATTTCAATATCAATTAACGGCTCTCCGGTATAAAGTTCATAGGCAGTGCGAATTGCTGCCTCCATTACTCCTCCGGTCACACCAAAAATCGTGCCTGCTCCCGAAGAAAGCCCAAGCGGTTTATCAAACTCTTCCGGTTTTATATGCATCAGATCTATTCCGGCTGATTTGATCATCCAGGAGATCTCCCGGGTAGTTACCACCATATCTACTGCCGGAGCCCCATCGACGTACAGCTCTTTACGCGCGGCTTCATATTTTTTTGCGGTACAACACATGATTGCTACGCTGACGATTTCTTTAGGATCGCGTTTTATTTTTTGCGCAAAATAAGTTTTAACAAGTGAACCCAACATCGACATCGGAGACTTACATGTAGATACATACGGAATTAAATCCTGATAAAATTGCTCAAGGCATTTCATCCAGGCGCTGGAACAAGAAGTGATCATCGGTAGTTTTCCTTTACCTTTTAAACGCTCAAGAAATTCACTTGCCTCTTCCATAATTGTAAGGTCGGCGGAAAACTGTGTATCAAAAACATAATCAAACCCAAGCTTTCTTAAAGCAGCTGTCAATTCTTTTTCTAGGCAGTGCGAACCGGCTTCAAACCCGAAAGCTTCGGCAATTGCCGCGCGCACCGATGGCGCTATCTGGGCAACTTTTACCAGAGAGCTATTATCAAGTTTCTTAAAAAGATCCTGAGCACAGCTTTTTTCTACAAATGCTGCCGTCGGACAGACATTAATACACTGTCCGCAAGTAGTACAGACGCTTTCGTTAAAAGGCATATTATAAGCCGGCATTACTACGGTTTTAAACCCTCTCCAGGCATGCCCGAGGGCATTAACTTTCTGCACTTCAGAACAAATACGCACGCAGCGGCCGCATAAAATACATTTATCCGGATCGCGCACTACAGAAGTTGAAGATATGTCTTTTTCATAATGCTTGCGCTCTCCTTCAAAATGGCGATGCCTGATCCCCATAGCATAAGTAAGGCGCTGTAGTTCGCAAATACCGTCACGTTCGCAAGTATGGCAATCCTGCGGATGATTATTAAGAATAAGCTCCACTATATCCCTGCGTGCCTGCCGGATTTCCGCAGTATTGGTAAAAATTTCCATGCCTTCACTAACCGGATAAGCGCAAGATGCAATATAATTACGCATACCTTTTACTTCTACGATACAAACCCTGCAGGCTCCCTCGATAGAAAGACGAGGATGATAACAAAGCCGCGGAATGTGAAACCCCAGCTTATCCGCTGCCTGCATTATCGTCTGTCCTGCCTCTACCTGATAAGATTTATCATTAATTTTAATATTTAGCATATCTTGGCTCCATTTATTATCATATCAAGCTTTCTTAATCGCTTCAAATTTACAAGCCTTAACGCAAAGGCCGCATTTTATACATTTATTTTTGTCAATTTTATGTTTAGATCTTGGTTCACCTGTAATCGCTGCCACAGGACATACTTTTTTACAAACTCCGCAACCAATACACTTTTCTGTTATGGCATAAGCAAATAACCCCTGACAACATCCAGCGCGGCACTTTTTTTCTTTAATATGCTCAACGTATTCTTCCATAAAATTATTTATCGTGCTTAACACCGGATTTGGCGCGGATTGCCCTAAACCGCAGAGAGAAGCTTTTTTAATCATAGTCCCCAAACGCTTAAGGTTTACAATATCTTCGTCTACACCTTCCCCCTTAGTGATTCTAGTCAAAATCTCTAACATCCTTTTTGTCCCTTCGCGGCAAGGAGTGCACTTCCCACAGGATTCATTCTGGGTAAACTCTAAAAAAAACTTTGCGATATTTACCATACAAGAATCTTCATCCATTACAATCATCCCGCCTGAACCCATAATAGAGCCCGCAGCAACCAATGATTCATAATCAATTTTGGTATCAAGGAATTTCTCCGGCAAACATCCTCCGGAAGGCCCGCCTGTTTGTATTGCCTTAAATTTTTTGTTATTGGGAATTCCTCCACCGATATCATAAATAATCTGGCGTAAAGTTGTGCCCATCGGCACTTCTACAAGCCCGGTATTGGCAATTTTTCCTGCCAAAGCAAAAACTTTTGTGCCTTTACTTTTAGCTATGCCAATAGAACTAAACCAGTCTGCCCCATCAAGAATAATTACCGGAATATTCGCCCAAGTTTCTACATTATTAATAAGTGTGGGTTTACCAAAAAGCCCGCTTACCGAAGGATACGGCGGACGCGGACGCGGCATACCACGAGAACCTTCAATAGAATGGATAAGCGCTGTTTCTTCACCGCAAACAAATGCCCCTGCTCCCAGGCGGATCTCGATATCAAAAGAAAAATTGGAGCCTAAAATATGTTCACCTAAAAATCCTTCCTTACGCGCATCCGCGATTGCCTTCTCAAGGCGCTTGATTGCAAGCGGATACTCTGCGCGGATATAAACTACTCCTTTATTTGAACTAACTGCATAACCACCGATAATCATTCCTTCAATAACGGTATGAGGATCTCCTTCAATGGTACTGCGATCCATAAAAGCCCCGGGATCTCCTTCATCTGCATTGCAAATAACGAATTTTTCATCTGAATTTTCTTTAGCAGTCAATTCCCATTTTATACCTGTCGGAAAACCTGCGCCTCCTCTTCCGCGCAGCCCTGATTTTTTTACTTCCCTTATTACATCTTCCGGGTTCATCTTGGTCAAAACCTTTGCCAACGCTTCATAACCGCGCACAGAAAGATAATCATCCATATTTTCCGGATCAATGATCCCGCAATTTCGCAGGACTATTCGCATCTGTTTACCAAAAAATTTCACATCCCCGAAAACACGGTAGAAGCGGTTAAATAAATGATCTTCTTCAATCGCAAGGCGCTTAAACGGCTCTTTCTTAATAATATGCGATTCTATTAGTTCTGGAATATCATTTTCAGTAACTTTTCCGTAAACAGTATAACGCGGATTAATAATAACTATAGGGCCATGGCTACACATTCCTAAACAACCGGAAAGATTGATTTTTACTTTTTCAGAAAGTTTTTTCTTCTCAAGTTCCTTTTCAAAAGCTTGCCGCAGTTTTTGAGAATCCTTCTGCATACAACTTGAACCATGACATAATGTAATTACATAGCGGGACATGTTAGTTCCTTATCAGTTAGGTTTACTCTATCATCCATTCCTTAATTACTTCTCCATTTTTAAGGTGACGTTCAATAATGCCTTGTGCTTTTTGCGGAGTAACTTTACCGTATTTTATGGGGATCTTACCTTCTTCAACAACTTCCACAGTCGGCTCTAAATTACACCTGCCAGCGCATCCTTTTTGACTAAGATAAACTCCTGCCAGGCCTTTTTTAATTGCGTTAACAAACACTTCCATCACCTCTTTTGAACCTGCGGCAATTTCACAGGTCGCCATCCCCACATAAACCCTTTTACTGGATAAATAACCTTTACTAATAATCCGATTTATGGCTTCTGCGCGTTTTTTCTTTACTAATTCAAGCGGGGTGACCATTTAATTTAGCTCCTTTGTTAATGCAAATCCTGGGTTAACGGAGATTTCATATAATAAATTACATTTTCAAGTTCAAGCTCAAGATTCACGTTATTTATCACTATATCCTGGCTAGGCCTTAATCTAATTGGTGCAAAATTAAGTACTCCTTTAATACCAGAGGTAATCATCATCTCAAGCACTTGAGGCGCAGCTGTATCAGGCACTGCAATAATACCAACTTTGATATTATGTTCACGCACAAAACTTTTAAGTTTCTCAAGCGGATAGACCGGAAGCTCTGCTTTTTCATCGAGCTTACCCGGGTCAATATCAAAAACTGCCACTATCTTAATTCCTTCCTGCTGGAAACCTTTATATTTCATAAGCGCAGTCCCAATGTGGCCTGCGCCGGCAATAACTACCTTCTGGAGTTCATCTTTACCAAGGATATGGTTTAATTTCTCAATTAACTGGTCAATCTGATAGCCGCCGCGCTTACTACCGGTGATATCAAAAATGGAAAAATCTTTACGCACCTGAGCAGGCGTAACTCCTACGGCATCAGCAAGGTTATCAGAAAAAACTTTTACAAACCCCATCTGCTTAAGCCTCCCGAGGGCATTTTTGTAACGGGAAAGCCGAATAATACAATTTCGATTTGTAATCATAATGCTCCTTTTTTCACAATAATTAAAAAGAGTGTAACATATTCTTAAATATTGTCAATAGTTTTTGTGAAATATTTCACGACTATTGTAACAATATGACTTAAAAATAAAGTAGGGCAGGTTTAAACCTGCCCTACCATGAAAGTTGTTCTAAGAAATGTAGGAAATTATTCCAAGGGTATGATGATTTTCTTCCCGACTTTAAGCTTATTGGGATTTTTAATGCGGTCTTTGTTAATCTCGTAAAGGTATTTCCAGCGATGAGCTTTGCCGAGTTTTTTTAAAGCAATTTTAGACAGGGTGTCGCCTTTTTGCACAACATACTCTTCTTGTGACACTTTAGGCTTAGATTCAATCTGCTCTTCCTTCTCTATGATATATTTGCCTTCCTCTATTTTTTTGGCTTCAGAAAGCTCTTCTTTATCAGGGGCAGGAATCATTATCTCTTCAACTTCGGCAATCATAAACTGGGCATTCCGGTCTTTCTGCATTCCTGCGATATCTTTTACCGGAGCAACTGCGTCAAGCTTACCGCGACTGATAATTTTTATCCTTTTTTCATCCACGCCTTCATCCAAAAGAAACTTTTGCACTGCTTCGGCACGGCGCCTGCCTAATTTTTCATTATAGGCTTCGGAACCACGCGTATCGCAGTTACCGGTTACCAAAATACTAGCATCCGGATTACGATTTAAAGTGCCAACAGCATTTTTAAGGATTTTCTGCACATCAGAACGTAAATTTGCCTTATCATAATCAAAATAAATTTTTATATTTTTAAGGATCTTACGAATTAATAGAGACGGCCGCATTTCCCGGGGTTTAGCAGGAGAAAGCTCCTCTTCCTTATAATCATAAATTATTTTATATAGATATACATATCCGCGGTTTCCCCATAGAGTAGTAGCTGTTCCCTGCTCTTTCGGCCACCACCAATACCCCCCGCGTTCTTGATCTTTTACCGGAGCAGGCTTGGCATCCGTCGGCCACCAGGAAAATTCTTTCTGCATTTTATCTAGCTCTTCCTGACGGCGAACTTGTCGATCCACAGCACAGCCAGCGCTACCTAATATTAAACTAACGAATATTATGCACCCGAAAATCTTCTTTATATTTTTTTCCATATCTAGTTCCTCTATATTTAAAGTTTATAAAATTTAGCCTGTCTTTATTATACCTCTATTTCTAATATCTTCAAGCCGCTTTCGGGTTACGGGATACGGGTTAGAAACTAGGGGACGCTTCGGTAGTTTTTCTGCAATACTCCAGCAATGATTTTGAGTCCAAAAGAAAAACTACCGAAGCGTCCCCTAGTTTTTTTTAACGAGGCCAACTATGCCCTGCGCGCGGGAGATATCTTTTTGCGTGGCGGATCTTGTATTTTTCAGCGGATAGGGAATTTTAAGCGCTTCCCACTTATGCTTACCTAAGGCATGATAGGGCAAAAACTCTATATTTTGGCAAGATTGCAAAGGCTTAACCAAAGCTTTTAATTTTTTTAGCTCTACTGCCGAATCGTTTATGCCAGGCACCAAAACATAACGAAGCCAATAAGGTTTTTTAGCCTGTTCAAGTTGATTTAAAAATTCCTCAGTCTGATTAAATGAAAAACCACAGATTTTCTGGTGTATAGACGGCGTTATTGCCTTAATATCAAGCAGGAATAAATCCGTAACTTTAAATAATTTAAATAATTTTTCTTTAGAAAATGATTTTACCAACCCAGCGGTATCTATGCAGGTGTGAATTTTAGCGCGGCAGCATAATTTAAAAAAATCTATGAGAAAATCAACTTGCAAAAGCGGCTCTCCGCCGGAAACTGTTACTCCGCCTCCGGAAGCTTGCATATACGGAAGGAAAAATTTTACTTTTTCAAAGATTTTATCTGCAGGAAATAATTTGCCACCCTTTAGGGGCCAAGTATCAGGGTTCTGACAGTAAAGGCAACGCCCAGGGCAACCTTGTAAAAACAGCACAAACCTTATCCCCGGGCCATCATGAGTCCCAAACGTATCCCAGGAATGCACCCAGCCGCCACCAGGACTTTTATGCCTTTCCCAATGTTTTGTGGAAAGTGCGCGCAATAACTTCTTTTTGCTGATCATGAGAAAGTTTATGAAAATTTACCGCATAACCTGATACCCGAATCGTAAGCTGCGGATATTTATGAGGATTACGCATCGCATCTTCTAAAGTCATACGATCAATCACATTAATATTAATATGTTGAGCGCCCTTCATAAAATACCCTTCAAGTGCCCCGACAAGGTTATTTACCTGTGTATTGAAATCCTTACCCAAACTCTGTGGAAGCATTGTAACAGTATTTGAAATTCCATCTCTGCATTCTAAATAAGGAAGTGTGGCTACTGAATTAAGTGAAGCTAAAAGCCCCTGCTTATCCCGGCCATGCATCGGGTTTGCGCCAGGAGCAAAGGGCGCCCCCTTTGACCTGCCATCCGGCGTAGCGCCGGTAATTTTACCATACATAACATTGGAAGTAATCGTAAGCACTGAAAGTGTCGGAATAGCGTCACGATAAAGTTTATGTTTTTTTAATTCTTCCTGAAAACCCTTTATTAAATCTACCGCCCTTCCGTCAACACGGTCATCATTATTGCCGAATGCGGGGAATTCTCCGATAATTTTAAACCCGCGGGTAAGGCCTTTTTTATTCCTTAACGCATAGACCTTGGCATAGCGGATAGCGCTTAAAGAATCCGCAACAACCGAAAGCCCGGCAATACCAAAAGCCATATAGCGGGTAAGTTCTGAATCTAGAAGCGACATCTGCGCGCGCTCGTAATAATAAATATCATGTGAACGATGGATAATATTCATTGCTCCCACATAAGTCTTTACTGTCTGGCGCAGAACCTGGTTAAAACGCTCTTTTACTTCTGCCAAATCAAGCGGGGTTGATTTTATCGGCGCAATACCTTCAATAACTTTTTCTCCTGTTATCTCGTCGCGGCCTTCGTTTAAAGCGTACAAAAGCACTTTTGCTAAATTACAGCGCGCGCCAAAATATTGCATCTCACTCCCGTTTTTAAGTTGAGATACACAACAGGAAATACTGTAATCATCGGATCCGCTTAAGCGCATAAGGTCATCGTTCTCGTATTGGATAGAACTTGTTTTTAAAGAAACCTTAGCGCAAAAACGCTTGAAATTTTCCGGCATTCGCCCTGACCATAGCACAGTCAAATTCGGCTCTGGCGCCGGGCCCAAATTAAACAAACTGTTTAAGAAACGATAAGAATTTTTAGTAACTTTATGCCTGCCGTCAATACACATACCGGCAATACTTTCAGTAATCCAAACAGGGTCACCGGCAAATATCTCTGAATATGATTTTGTCCTGAGATGCCGCACAAGCCGAAGTTTGATTATAAAATCATCAATTAATTCCTGGGCTTTTTCTTCGGTAAGCAGGCCGCGGCGCATATCATTTTCTATATAAATATCAAGAAAAGTGCTGACGCTGCCTAAACTCATCGCTGCTCCGTCTTGCTCCTTAACTGCAGCAAGATAAGCCAGATACGTCCACTGAATTGCCTGGCGCGCATTTTGAGCCGAATCTTTAAGGTCAAAGCCGTACATCTTACCAAGTGTACGCATATCTTCTAAGGCGGAAATCTGCTCGGCAATCTCTTCACGCAGGCGCGCTGCCTCAAGGGTATCATTATCTTCAAGGGCCTTACGATCATGAACTTTTGCCTGAATAAGCCGGTCAATCCCATACAGGGCTATACGCCTATAATCTCCGATAATTCGGCCTCGGGAATAATTATCCGGTAATCCCGTAATTAATCCTGCATGCCTGCTTCTGATAATATCCTGGCTATAGCAATCAAAAACAGAGCTGTTATGTGTTTTACGATATTTGGTATAAATTTCTTTAATTTGCGGTGAAAGCTGATAACCGTAGTCAGCACAAGCATGCTCAACTACACGAATGCCGCCTAAAGGCTTGATCGCACGCCTAAGCGGCTTATCCGTCTGTAAACCTAATATAATCTCAAGCTTTTTATCAATAAACCCCGGTTTATGGCTGGTTATAGAAGATACTGTCTTTGTATCTACATCCAACACTCCTCCGCGGCGCTCTTCTTCCTTAAACAAAGCTAAACACTTACTCCAAAGCTTCGTTGTCCTGTTAGTCGGGCCTTTTAAAAAACTTTCATCTCCTTCATGAGGCGTGAAATTACGCACAATAAAATCACGGACATCAATTGCTTTATCCCATCTGCCCCTTACAAACATTTTGACCCCCTATAAAAATAAAAAAGCACCTGAAGTTTTAAAAACCCAGTGCTTAACACCAGTAACGCGTTTTGTTAAATTGTAATTAAATTATACTTACCCGGCTCCTTCTTCGCTTATTTTAAATTTTCCCATCATATCTTTTAAATCCATAGCCAGGCGCGCAAGCTCTTGTGCTGAAGCAGATATATCTTCGGTAAATGCAATTTGTTCTTCGGTCCCGGCGCTTATCTCTTCGCTTGCCGCGGCTGATTCTTTGATGATTGTCGAAATTTCATTTGTTGCTCTTACCCCTTGTTCAGCTTCAGCGATCCTGTCTTCTCCCGTATGAGAAATCTGCGTAGCTAAAGCTGTAGTTTCCTGGGCTAATTTACTAATATCTACAAGCGTCTGGTCAATCTTAATTACCTGTTCTCTTCCCTTCTGCACCTCAGTAGAACTTCCCTGAATAGAATTAACTGCTTTTGTCATCCCGCTCTGAGTAACT
This sequence comes from Omnitrophica bacterium GWA2_41_15, assembly GCA_919902045.1. GTDB lineage: Bacteria > Omnitrophota > Gorgyraeia > Gygaellales > Profunditerraquicolaceae > CAKKSP01. Next base: position 25,993 of record CAKKSP010000029.1, read on the forward strand.
TTAACAAGATTTCCAATCTTACGCACTGCTTCAGCCGAAGCTTCAGCAAGTTTTCTAACTTCTTCTGCAACTACCGCAAACCCTCTTCCTGCCTCCCCTGCGCGAGCAGCTTCAATTGCAGCATTCAAAGCGAGTAAATTAGTCTGGTCAGCAATAGAAGTAATCGCCTCTGTAATTTCTCCGATCTGAAAAGAAATCTGCCCTAACCCCTGCATAACTTCAGCCGTCTTTAAAACACTTTCTGACATGTGATTTATTGTTGTTACGGTATCATTGGCAGTATTACGCGCCAGCTCCACGCGTTCCTGAGTATTACTAACGGCATTTGTTACTTTTTCCGCATCAGTTATTACTTTCTTAAGCGCTCCTACTGATTTTTCAATTACGAGAAAAGTTTCTTCTACCCGTTCTGCCTGTAATGCAGCACCCTTACTTACTTGTGCAATCGAATTAGAAATTTGCTGTATAGAAACACTCATTTCATGCGTAGAAGAAGTCAGCTGTTGAGAAGAACCGGCAAGTTGGTCTGAATTTTTACGCACCTTATATACCATCTGGCTTAAAAACTGGTTCATAAAAAGAAAAGTCTTGGCCAAATCCCCTATCTCGTCTTTTGAGCTGATATCAAGCTCTTTACGTGATAGGTCACCGGATGCGATCTCCTGTGCCATGGCTTTGACTTTATGCAAAGGATTAATTATAGATATTTGAACGATAAAAGAGTAAAGAATGCTTCCTATAATAAAAGAAATAATCCCTATTAGAATTGAAATTATAACTGTTTCTATAATAAAACTGGAAGAGTACCCGACCCTGATTGTCCCTATCGACTGGCCATTAAATGAAACCGGGGCGCGCACTTCAAAGACGTTTTTTTCAAAAGGATTTTTTACTGTACTAAGCGCTTTTACTGTTAAAGCGCTTTTTTCAAATTCATTCGCGTTTAATATTCTGTCTTTCAACCCTTCTTCTGAAGAAGCAACGCATCGTCCATCAATAGTATTAACAAGTATCACATAGCGCATATCAGGATCTGATTTTTTTGCTTCCTTATACATTCGTTCTAATAAATCCCATTCTCCGGTTGACATCTGCTCATAAGAAGCTACGGCTAAATTTGATGCGATAATACCTGATTTACTGCCGCTTCCGGAAACAAGTTTACGTTCAACTCTCATTACTGTGAATATACTGCTAAAAGATACGGTAAAAATCAGGATTACCAGAAAACTCAAGATTATTTTCTGCTTGACGTTTACACGCCCGATCATCCTGCTTAATAAACTCATCTTTCCTCCTACTTTATTTTCCATTCAAAACTACCGGTAGACTCATTTTTTGCCTCAACCGGAGCCTGCGCCGGAGCGTTTTTCTGCAGTTTCTCGGCATAAATTCTCTCAATCTCTTCTAAAGTAGTATTATTCTTTTTTGCTAACTCCTGATATATAAGCATACGGTCATCGTTTTCAGCTTTTATCAGTGTAACTGCATCATCTTTTTTTTCATTAATACGCAACTCAACAAACCCTGATTTATTTTCTCCGATAACCCCCTGAATAAACCAATTATCCAATTCCTGCTTACGCTGCTTACGCCTGGAGGCTGCATCCTGTAATTGCGCGCTTAATTCTTCCTGTGCATAAGCAGTTCCTAAAAATATTCCCCCCAAACGACTCTGTTTACCAGCGCCTGAAACGATACCCTCTATAGCGTCAATATCTTTTTGGATATGCTGATAAATATCCAGCCGCATAGAAATATCAACTTTAATCGGTTCTTTAGGAGCTTCAACCCTAACCCTTGCGCAACCCATAAATATTAATATAGCAAATAAGGATATGGAAATTTTAAACATACAAACTCCTTTTTTATCGCAATAAATCGTGCACTACAACTTTAAAATCCCGTTTTCCAGCTTCACCATCAAGAGCTACATCAAAAACAATATCTCTATTTTCCGGATACAAATTTATCTTACCAATATTATAGCGATAATTCTTAAAACTTTCTACTAATATATCAAGTGGAATACGGGAACTGCGGGATATGTTCTCTAAAAACGATTTATCCTGTATAGTCAATACTCCTCCCGGGTCTTGTATCAATAATTTTCCGTCGATATTTTTGACACCTTGAGCTGAAGACTTAGCTATAAATTTACCACCGATTTTTCCTTCAAGTGAAGCTTTTTCTTCAAAATCAAACTCCTGCGTGGCCTTTTCTAAATCTAGATCGCGCATCTCCGCCTCAAAAAAAATCTCAAAATCACTCGAAAGGCTTACCACCGCTTTACCTTCAATTACTCCCCCGAGAAAATCCGCCGCTAAATCTTTAAAATAAAGCTTTTCTTTATCCAGATAGGTTTTAGCTTTAAAATTGTTTATCTTTATTTTATCTTTATTGAAAGAGGCTGCAGAAAATTCTCCTTGCCTATCTTTACCCTGAAAAGCTTCAATTGCTAAGCTCCTGACCATAAAACCCTGAAAATCAAATTTTTCAATATTTAATTTTATATACTCCGGATAAATTACTCCTCTTTTAAAAAATAGCCTCCTCAAAGAAAAACCAGCTATCAGTTCTTTTATCCTCAACGAATAAAAAGAAGATCTTTCTACAGAAATATTTTTTAATTTAATTTTACCGCTAAAAGGTTGCAGTCGGCATTGACCGATAGATATCCTGCTACCGGGGAATGGTTTATTTAAAACGGATTTAACCTGATTAACTACTAATACTCTTTCTATGTATAGGCATAAAAACAAAAAGCATAAAATAATGATAAAAATTACTGCTAAGCGCTTTTTCATATTGCAGCTAATTTTTGCTTTACTGCCTTAAGCAGATCTTCTAACTCCATCGGCTTATGTAAAAATACCAAACCGGGGTATTTAAGTTTTTTTATCTCTTTTAAACCTTCGTCATCTGCCTGTGCTAATCCGCTTAAAATAATAACCGGAATATGCGTTTTATTCTGTTTTAATTCCTTTAAAAGATCATAACTGCTTTTCCCGGGCATATGCAGATCAAGAATAAGCAAACCAAAATCTGTGTTGCCAGAGAATGCCCTTAAAACATCATCTCCATTTTTAACAGATTTTACTTTAAATAAATTTAGGGTAAGAAATTTAGTTAAAACTTCAAGAATACACTGCTCATCATCTGCAATAAGGATTTTAGGCATCATCTTACCAGGATATTTTGTAAAAAGTTAAAAAGATAACCGGTAAAAATCAGCATAAGTGTAGTAATGGAGAAAAAAATCATAATCAATTGGAGACGCATTGCCCGCCTGAGCATCACCGCTTCAGGCAAACTCAAAGCTGCAACTGCCATCATAAAAGAAAGCGCTGTGCCTAAAGGTATCCCTTTCTGAAAAAGCGCTACCGCAATCGGAACAATCGCCGCGCAGCTTCCGTAAAGCGGAACTCCGAGTATTACCGCAACAGGAACAGAAAATACTCCCATTCCCTTGATAATATTTTGTATTGCCTCCTGAGGAACGAAATTATGTATCAACGCGCCTACTCCCACGCCAAACATTATCCATAGGAAAAGTTTTTTTACGATACTGACGGATTCATTTAAAGCGAATTTTATCCGGTCAAGAAACGTTTTTGCCTGAACGCTCACATAAGCATCTCCGCTATCCACAAGATCATTGACAATATATTTTTCTAAACGCATCTTCCCTAGAATTATCCCGCAAAAAATACCCAACAACATCCCGCTTATGCAATAAGCAACTGTTACTTTCCATCCAAAAAATCCTAACATCAATACTACCAGGTATTCATTAACAAGGGGCGAGGTAATTAAGAAGGAAAACGCAACGCCAAGCGGGACTTGCGCTTTAAGAAAGCTGATAAAGATAGGAATCGATGAGCAGGAACAAAAAGGAGTTATTGCCCCAAAAAGGGAAGCAAAGAAGTTACCCAATACACCCTGCCGGCTGATCCAACTTTTAAGCTTTTCGGCAGGTAAAAAAGTGCGAAAAAACCCTATTACTGCGATCATCACCGATAAAAGCAGGATGATCTTAATTGAATCGTAAATAAAAAATTTAAATACTTCTAACCACAGCATGAGTTATTTTTCCTCAGTTTTAAACTTAAATCCGCGGGGTTTCCTTTAAAATCAGCAATAGTTTTTTCATTTTAAAAACTCCTTTATCAAACTACAAGCATCAATTAACGCCTGATTAAGTTTACCTCCTAATACGGGATCATGTTTCAGGTAAAACGGTTTATTCTTTACAATATCGCTTATATAAAATAGCGCGCAGGCATTTAACCCGGAAAACGAGGCTGCGCTAAAAAATCCTGCCAGCTCCATATCAAAAACTTCCACACCCCGGTTAACCCATCTTTCTAAACGTTCCTCTTCAAGTTTTAAAGATGCCGTAGTAAGACAAGTTGTTGATTTCAGTTTATACGACTCACCAGCCTTAAGTAAACTGCGGAAAAACTTTTCCTCCGGGTAGTAGGAACGCAAAGATTCTACAGGTTGGGTAAGGATTGCACTTGCGCTATCAGCAGCTAAACACTGGAAAGGACTAACCAAGCTACCCAAAGAAAAACCTTGCCTTTCTTTTGCCAGGCCACAAGAACCAAAAAGCAATATATTTTTGCAGGAACTTTCTTTTAAATAAAGCACCACATCCATAACTAAAACCGGATGCATTCCGGCATGAATTAGAGTAAAATTTTTTGCCTGTGCTGTTCCATAAAGTTTACCGCGGATATAACTACGTGCAGAAAGATACTCAAGCGCTTTTTTAGGCAAAAGCGGCATGATTAGGCAGTTCTCTTTCACCGCTTTAGGAGAAACTCCAAATAGAATTTTAAATATATCTTTTTTATTCATCCCTATGTTAGGGACATTTCTTACAGGGCCATTTTTTAACATGTAGTTTAAAATTTAAAAAGTGTCCCTAAAGTCAAGAAATGTCCCTGACTTGATAATCTAAACTCCCTACCCCAATAGACGCCGCATACGTAAACATATGCTCGTAAACTTTTTCGTTTCTCTTCCAATGATCTCCGGTTGCAAATTCTTTTACTAAAAAAGCAGTAGCTTTATCTAAAGCCAAAGGATCAGTTGATGCCAGAATCCCGATATCACGGCTTGCTATTAACTCGTTTTTCCCGGAAATGCAATCACACTCCTTTGTTACGTCTAAAGCAAAAGTAATGAAAAATTTATTCTTAAATTGGGCTAATATCCCTCCTGCGACCTCTGCCATGCGTTCTACAAAAATATCAGCTTCCTCTTCCCAATTAATAAAAATCGCATCAAACTTACAAAAACAAAGGCATTCTCCACAACCGATACAAAGGCTGCGGTCAATATTAGCCTTATTATTTTTAAACGCTATGGCTTTAACCGGACAATTAGCAATACATAAACCACAGGCAGTGCATTTTTTTTCCATAACGCTGGGTTTTAAAGAAGAATGCTGCACTTGTTTACTTGACCGGCAGCTCATCCCCATAGCTACATTTTTAAGCGCTGCGGCAAATCCGGAAACTATATGGCCTGTTGCATGCGAAAGCACAACTAAACTATCCAACATTCCCACGAAAGAAGGAGTTTTTATTTTCTTAATCTGCGCGGCATCTATGGTAATTTCTCTCCCATCCTGGCCAAGTAAACCATCGGCAATCACAAAAGGAGCGCCCACACGGTTGTGCCCAAAACCTTTACTTTGCGCTAAATTTAAGTGATCAACCGCGTTTTGGCGCTCTCCATGATAGATTACACTCGTATCAAAAAGAAAAGGCTTTGCGCCTTTTTCCTTTATTAAAGAAACTACAACTTTGACAAGTTCAGGGTGAATATTGTAAACACAGGCTGAATCACCAATAGTGATTTTTACCGGTACGATCTCCTGCCGAGAGAAATTAAAATGGTTCTCCGTAGCTTGCAATAATTTTTTCAGCGATTCAACACGAACGCCTAATTCGGGCGAATTAACTTTCATAAAATAAACCTGAGATTTGCTATCTTTATGCCCCATATTTGTTTTCAAAATACCCCCCAAACTTATGAATATAAATCTCAAAACTTTTTCCGCAAGCCTGCGCCTGTTTATTAATATTATCTTTGATTGTTTTCCAAGTATAGTTATAAAAATCAGGCTCCTGCTGTATCCTGCGATAATTTTTAGCTAAGCCTTCATCTATTAAAGTTATCTCTTTTATTATATCATTAATTGTGGGTAAATTAAAATTAAGAGATTCGAATTCTACTCTTTCTGCTAAAGGAATTTCAGCAAATATATTTTTATAATGGGAAATCCCGGGTAAAAGCGGAGAAAAATACGGCAGAACAGGAATTTTTTCCTTAAGCAGTAAATTAATCGCATTTTTACGCAAGTCAAAACTAGGCGTGAGCGGCTCAAATAAATTCTTCCACTCCTGCCCAAATGAGTTAATAGTAAAATAAATCTTCCTGCAGAGCCCGGATTTTAACAGCTCAAGATATTCGGTAATTAACGGGGAACGCGTCAATATAGAATAAGGGACCTGAAAACGATTTAATATTTCAAGAATCTTTTTAGTAAGGCGGTATTTTCCCTCTGCCGGCTGAAAACATTCGGTGGTTGAACCAAGAAGTACTGCGCGCGGCTTATTCTTTACTAACTCTTTTTCAAGCAGTTCAGGCGCGTTAATCCTCACCTCAAGATAAGTTCCCCACGGTTTACCTATCCGGCTGACTACCCGATTTGAACGCACATAACAATAAAGGCAACCGTAAGCGCATCCCCGAAACGGATTAATTACGTAATCTCCAAGGTCAATAGCAGTAGGATTCAGGATTCGGCTGATTTTTTTCTCGCTAATTTCCATATAATTTCATTTCTCTATCAGGTTTCCTAAAAAGGCATTTGTATACTTAAACCCGTGTTTTTTTATTACACTCTTAAATTCCTCAAAACGCCTGATACCATTGCTATCTTCACGGTAATCATAATTCTCCGAAAGATTCGTACCCTCATAATATGCAAACGGGTTTACTTGTTCAATTTTCGGGATAAACTCCTTATTTCTGATAAGAAAATCTAAACTTTCCTTAAAATCTTCTTCTGTTTCTCCGGGATAATTAACAATCATGCTAACCCCAAAATGTAAACCGGTTTGGCTTAGTTTTTCAAAAAAATTACTCGCTTCTCTAGCAGTAAATCCTTTACGCATTTTCTTAAGCGTATTATCACTGCCTGACTCTAAGCCAATAAATAGATTATAACAACCACTACTTTTCATTTTTTTAAGCAGCTTAATCTCCATATCCGGGCGAATTGCTATTTGCGCTTCCCAGGGGAAACCTCCGAACTGCCTGATCAAGGCATCGCATAGTTTTTCAAATAAGCGAATGTCAGCGTTAAGCATTGAATCAAAAAATACAGCCCGCTTTAACCCTTTATATTTCCTGTAAAAAGCTATTTCATTGATTACCGCTTCAGCCGGCCTTATCCGGTATCCTTTAAAAAGCAGGCGCTCTGCGCAAAAATTACAGGCCCTGATACAACCGCGCGAAAATTCAAAAGGGATCGCCCCGAAAGAATTGTAATTATTAAAATCTATGCCTTTATAGCGAAATTCGGGCAGCTCTTCTAAATTTTCAAGCTGGTGATTTTTAAAAAACAAACCGGATTTTATATTTTTTTTGCTGAGTATTTCAAAAAGCGGCTTCTCCCCTTCTCCCATAACCAGAATATCCGCTAGTTTAGTGATCTCAGAGGAAAATTTTCCTTTTCCAAGAAAAAAAACCCGGCTAATTTCAGGCCCGCCAAAAATTATCTTTATACTTTTCTGTTTCTTGCGCAGGGCATTTGCCACCAAAAGCACATTTTTAAAATTGCTTTTAAAACAAGTAAAGCCGGCTACTTTATATTCAGCTAGCCGGCTTACAGATTCTTCTAAGGAAGATGGCTGATTATTAAAATCAATAAAATCTGCCTTTATCCCTCTTTGATTTAAATATGAGCTAAGGCAAACAGGCCCTAACAGGGGCATCTTCTTCCAGCATTCCGGAAGAAGGGCTAATGCAAAACTCATCGGAGATTTTTAGCTGTTTAGTTCTTTGCGTAATGTAACCAAATACACGATATGCTGTTTTTCCTCATTGATCAGTTGCTGGATCACAGCCTGATGAGTAGAAGTTGTATATTTTTTCAATTCACTAAAAAATAAAACTGCGTCTTTTTCAAAAGAAATACCGAAATTTATCGCCTCTAACCCCGTAGTAACTCTTTTTTTAAATTCTTGGGGGGTCACAACAGTGTAAAGCTTCTCATCTACCAATGACTGCATATAAGCGCTTAACTCTCCCGGGTATGTCTCCTGAACCTCGCTATCTTCAAGCCCCTCGCGGATAGCGGTAAATCTACGAATGTGCTCTTCTTCCCAGTCACGCAGTTGTTTAAATAAATCTTTAAGTTTAGGTTCCTTGCTAAACTCAGAAGCTAAATCATAAAAATCGCGGCGTTTGCGTTCTTTCTCGATTCCTAAATCAACGATTTCTGAAATGTGGAAAATATTTGGCACAATAAACTCCTTTTTTATTATAGCGTGTCTATATTTCTTTTATTTTATTGATAAGATTTTCTATGTCAAACGGTTTATTCAAAACAAGGTCAGCAAGTTTTAGGCGAGCACTCTTTAAGCTCTCCTCCTCATTAAATTCTTTAAAGTGCTTATCATACCGATTTATAAATTCCCAGCTGAATGTGCTACCGGTAATAATAAAAACTTTTAATTGCGGGTATTGCTTTTTTACAAACTCAATAAACTCATAACCGCTTATCCCGGGCATTTTTAAATCAAGCAAAAGCAGATCAAACGGCTTTTTTCCTAAAATGCATATGCCTGCTTCGGCTGATTGCGCAGTCTCAACCTTAAAACCTTTATCAACCAATAATTGCATAAGCTCAATACATAACTCCTCATCATCATCAATGATCATTATATTCTTAACGCTCATCTTTTACTCAACTTTTTTTACAGGGAACCTGATTTTGATATTTGTGCCAAAACCCTGCCTACTTTCTATGGAAATAGTTCCTCCGTGGAGCTTAATTAACTCCCGGCAGACCTTTAGCCCAAGGCCGGTCCCTTTTGAACGGGTGGTAAAAAACGGCTCAAACAATCTATTCATATTTTCTTTAGCTATGCCTACCCCATCATCCTTAAAATCGATCTCAAAAATATTACTTTTGGCATCTATTTTTGAACTTATAAAAATATTTCCGCTTTTAGACATAAACGACAAAAAAGCATTATCGAGAATATTTAAAAATACCTCGTTAAGTTGAAACGGGTCTGCTTCTATAACAAATGCCTCTTCTAAGGCGCTATTAAAATCTATTTTTACCTGCCATCCAAGATATTTTCTTTTTGTTTCTTCTATACAATCTCTAAGTATACTATTTACCATAACAAATTCATAGGCGGGAATCTTAATGCGCGAATACCCGAGCAAATTCTTAATAATCTGCTCGCTCTCTGCAATCTTTTTGTCAATATTTGTAATATGGCTATCGAGATTGATATTATTTGCTTTTTTACGAATATTATACGCAGCAGTTTTAATTACGCCTAAAGGATTACGTAATTCATGCGCAACAGTTGCTGCCAAAGCCCCGATGTCAGAGAGGCGCTTGGCATCTTCAAGCTCCTTTTGTTTTTCTACAAGCTCAACCTCCTGCTTACCTACCACCCCCTCAAGCCGATCACGGTCATTCTTTATTAACTGTTCGGCTCTTTTACGCTCAGTAACATCCCTCATAATGTGCACTACGCTTAAGACTTTTCCGTCTTCATTAATAATCGGATCAACAGAAATCAACATATACTTATCTTCTTTAGGTAAATACAACTCCATTTCAGCCCGGTTTTTGTTTTTTATCGCTTGTTCAAGCGGGCATCCTTCGATAATATCATGGGCTTCATGAATTAATTCATAACATTTGCGGCCAAGAATCTCCTCAAGAGGTAGATTAAGTATTTTTTCAGTTTCAGAATTAGCACGAATAATCTTATGATCTTTATCTATAAGCATTATAGAATCCCTGGCAGAGTTAAAAGTAATCTGCCACTGCCTAAGGACTTGCTGCAGGGCATCCTGCGCATATTTACGTTCGGTAACATCCATTACCCCGCAAATTATCCCCCGATATCCTCCATGTTCATCGTAAATAGGCCCTGCCTGCACCATGGCAAAAAGTGGCCGTTTATCTTTGCCCAATAATTTAAATTCCCGGTAGACGCGGAATCCTTTTTTTCTCTCTTCAATATATTGAGAAAATTCTGCCCTGGAATCATCCTGAAGAAATGTATCCGCGTGTTTGCTTAACATCTCTGCTATCGAATAGCCCAACATCTTAGCCATAGGAGCATTGACATAATTCGTGAAGCCATCTTTATCCAGCACCCATATGCCTTCCTGAATATTTTCCACTAAATCATGGTACTTACGCCATGACTCCCGCAATACCTCTTGCATCTTTCTTAATTCGGTAACGTCTTCTCCTGAGCCTAATGTCCCGCAAATCTTACCTGCCTTATCTCTTAAATAAGCATTATGCCAAGCAATCAAACGCTCATTATCACCGGCTGTAATTATAATATTCTCATGATACTCTCCTACTTGCATTTGGCCATTTATAAGCATGGCAAAATATTTTTTTAAATCCTGTTTTATTTTTTTAGGAATAAAGTTATCAAACCAATTTTTCCCGAGAATATCTTTAACTTTGCGCCCCAAGGATTGACAGCCTTTTTTATTTATAAACGTGATATTCCCTCTTCGGTCAAGCGCAATAATTATAGTATCCACAATATCTAAGTAATGTTGCGCTAACTCCTTCTGATGTTGCAATTCTTCTTCCATCTGTTTACGATTAGTGACTTCGGTAAAATAAACATTTACATATCCGCATTCGGTAATCGGGACAATAGTGCAAGAAAATATTTTTTTCCCGGCAATAACCTCTACATTTTTTACAATCTTCTTACTCTTAATAGATTTTTTAACAAGCAGAGAAATGTTGGCAGGGAGAATTTTATTAAACTCATCTTTTTTTGCTCCAATTTCCTTAAGTAAGCGTAAAGCGGAATTATTGCAAAAAAGTATTTTATTTGAAGAAGAAATGCGGAAAACAGGATAAGGATTTTTAAGAGGAAATTTTGCTAGGTTTTTTAACTCTTCCTGAACAAGCTTAGGCTGCATATAATTTCATATTTTACATAGTTTTTTCAATAGCAGAAATCAATTCAAGCGGGCTTACTGGTTTAGTCAGGCACTGTTTGATACCGCATAGGCTCATAATCGTCCTATACATCTGTTCGGTATATACGCCTGTAATAAATATCACCTGAATATGCTTGGTTTCAGGAAGTAACGATAGTTCATTAGCAATCTGAAAACCGCTCATCCCTTCCATCTTTAAATCAAGCAATATAAGATCGGGCTTTAACTCCATCACCTTAATAAAAGCTAACTCACTGTTTGAAAGAGTCAGAGGATCATAACCGCTAAGCTTCAAAGTTTCTCCCATTTCCTTAAGAAAATCCTGGTCATCGTCAATTATTAAAATTCGTTTCATTTTACTTCCTCCTTCTCAATCCCTAAAATCCGTATAATCATTTTTTTCAGTTTCTCTATATCTACAGGCTTTGGCAGATATTCCCTGACTCCGTACTCTTTAATCCTCTGCACGTCTTCATTAGATTTCAAAACCGTAACCGCGATAATCGGGATATGCGCTGTCTGGGGGTCTTTATGTAAAATCTCACAAACCTGAAACCCATCCATCCCCGGCATCTTAAAATCAAGCAGGATTATATCCGGACGGCTCTTGTAAATTTTTGTCCCTGCTTCAAAGCCATTAGTGGCAAAATCAAAAATAAAACCATTTCCGGAAAGCGCTTCTTTATATTCCTGAAGTGCATCTTCATCATCGTCAACTAAAAGCAGGCGCTTTTTCTTAGATTTAAGTTCTTCAGACACAGGCATACCGTATTTTTCCATAAACTCTATTAAGATATCTTTTTTTATTCTCCGATGCCCGCCGGGGGTAGTATAAGCTTCAAGCTTTCCTTCATTTACCCAGTGAATGACTGTAGTATGATGCACATTACAAAATTTAGCTACATTATAAGTCGTAAATATATTCGGAGCTACCATAAACCACCTCTCTAAGTATTATAATTATTATAATCTTTCCAATCTAAGT
>CAKKSP010000029.1:38327-46757 GCA_919902045.1 Omnitrophica bacterium GWA2_41_15
TTCTTGCCTTCATTTATGCATCAACTGGATTATATGGATTACTGTAATGCTCACGCCGACATTGATCCGCAAAATCCTTGCCAACTGGCTAACAGGAGAGGATATTTTATGTTTAAAAATATCGATTGTGCCCTCGATAATCAAAAAAGGCGCAAAGAGCAAAGCTAAAATATCGATCACAAGAGGATCGGCATAACTGCACGAACTTACAGAACTAATAGCTTTAGTTTGGATAAGATAAGCGCCAAACCCGAAAATAAAGGAAAGAACACTTGTAAGAATCAGCGTATTGGTAAGATTTTTATTCTTGCTCATTTTAAAGGATTCCCCCCTTGTGGTCAGTTAGATTCTATTTTAGATAAAGACGCGCTGACTTTGGTTAAAACAGGAGCGCTTACAACAGCCGCTAACATATAGCGGTTTCCTTCAGGGCTATAATATCCGCAAGCCCTGCCCTCTTTAATTACATTCCCGTCAAGCAAAGCATAAGGCTGAACAAATAAAGCCGGTTTTTTTCCTAAAACCCCCAGATTAATTGTCTGAAGCGATTCCACAGAAACAACAAGCTGATAATTCTTTTCGTTATTTGAAACAACGTATGCAACTTTATCCCCTTCTCTAAGCGATAAGAGGCGAAAATAATAATACGCGCTTAAGAAATCATGCACGCCTTCCGGAATTTCAAAAACCTTTTCTGTGTTATCCAGGAGATTACGAAAACGCGCCTGTTTATTTATATGATCGAACTCAGTAATCGCGTCTTTTCTGTATTTTCCTTCGCTTCGGTAAACTTCATGACGCAAGGTATAAAGTTTTTCTTTATCCATATAAGATACAAACCGGTCATCTACCGCATAAAATGATGAGCAGAATGAATTTGTTTTAAATACCGCCTCCAAAACATAGGCATCTCTTCCGTTTATACTCTCTATGCCTTTTATAGAAGAAGTAAGCGTTCCAACCGGGATACCAATCCACTTTATATCATAAATCAACTTTTCATTAATAGGCAAAGGATACTTATCGCTTAAAAAACTAGATGCTGCCTGCATCCGGCTTAAATCTAAAATAGGTTTAGGCGTATATAATTTTAACGCGCATCCGGAAGTGAGTAATATTAAAAACAAAAAAAAGAATTTATTTTTTTTCATCAAAAATTCCCTGCAAAAGCCCTTTAAACGTTTTCTCCATATCCTGACTAGGTTTTTCTTGACTATTATCCGTACTACCTCCGGCCCCTGATGCTTTCTCAATCGCCTCAAAGATTTTGTTTTTCACTTGATTTACAACTATTTTTTTAGCTATATACTCTAAATCTGGCTCAATTTTATATTTATCACCGGCCCCTGACACTTTGAGCGGGATAAACACCTGCTTATTTTCATTTAACAGATACTGAAGTTGCTCAACAGCGGAGATCATAGCGTTAGAAAGCTCCTGTTCAACTATCAAGCTACCTTTTAGCGTATAAGATGCGTCAAAACCTACTTTCGCCTCTCCTTTAAAATCAAATCCTTCTGCCCCAAAAACAGCATCACCTGAAATTAACTGGCTATTCTTAATTTCAAAGGGGATCTTTACGTCCGATAACTCAGTATCATCGGAAACAAGTTTATTTTTATATTTTTCGGAAAGGCCTGCCTCAACCTGTTCGGATAATCCCGGGATTACTGAGATTTTATCTAATATCAACCGTAACAGATTTACCCCTTTTAATTTGGCTTTGGTTACCGTAAAATCAAATTTCCCGGATAAATCTGCTGCCCCTTCTTTAAGGCTCAATCTTGCTTTACCTGTTAAATTAGCATTCGTTTCCTCACTTAATACTGCTGCCTCGGCTTTAACAGCAAAATCATTAATAAGAGAAAAATCCGTTACCCTGATATTTATTTTAGCCACGTCAACGGAAATCGCAGGCTCAATAGCATGGTCTGTGTAATTTACAAAGCCGTTATTTATTTTTATGGAGGAAATAAGCAACGCAGGAATCACCATCGCATTATTGCCTGGAGCCGTAGAAGATGCGGCTGCAATAGTAGCTGCATTGATAAGGCCGTCTTTAGTGCGGATAATATTTATTCTGCAGGAATCAATAAGTACGTTTGGAACATCTATTTTTTTATGAAAAATAAACTCCAATACGTTAATTCCTAATGATATCTCTTTTGCCTTAAAGAAATCATCTTTACTAAAATTAATGTCATCTTTAATGGCGAGATTATCTATTTTAAGGCTGATCCCCCGGGTTAACGAGATCCCTAACTTTGCTTTATCAAAATTGACTTCTCTTCCCAATGATTTAGATGCCTGATCTATGATCTGGGGCTTAAAGCGCATCACATCAAAGGTTTTGATAAAAATCAACCCTGCGATAAATACAATAAAAAATAGTACCGTAACCGTAATAAAAACTACTTTAATTATTTTACTGGCTTTTCCCATATATACCCCCTAGATTTTCACTAATTTACTTGCATGAAACATCTTAAATAGAAGTTTCCAAAAATTCATTGATTTTAACATCTCTATCTATGGCTTTTTTATTTTTTGATAAAAATCTTTCCTCAAAAGTAGGGATTTCTTTTTTATAAAAAACTCCCAGCGCTATGCGGCTATCTGAATTATAATCCCACTCTCTTATCTTATTTAACGCCTGGTTATAATCTTGAGGATCATGTTCTGCTAAATCGTAAACATGCTTATCATAATATTCATACATATTAAAATAGGTAAAACAAACCTGCAAAACATCCACTAATGAAAACCCTTTGTGCAGTATAGCCGCCTTAAATATTTTTTTTAGCAACTCGGAGCCATGGGAAGTTCCGCGGGCTAAAAAAGTTGCTCCGCTTGCAAGCATCAGTTCCAGCGGATTTACCGGAAGCTCTCTTGTCCCGAAAGGCGTAGAACGGCCTTTAAATCCTAAAGGCGAAGTCGGCGTATATTGACCGGTAGTAAGCCCGTAAACACGATTATTATGGATAATCATGGTAATATCAATATTGCGCTTAGCAGCAAATATTAAATGCTCTATCCCTTCACCGTAGGCATCGCCGTCACCTGCAAAACCAATCACTTTAATATTCGGATTAGCCAGTTTTATCCCTTCTGCCGCAGGCGTGACCCTGCCGTGAATAGAATAAAAACTGTTTAAGCTCAGGTAATCTACAATTTTAGCATGACAGCCGATCCCTGAAACCAACACAACATTTTCCAAGGGAAGGCCTTCGGCATTTAATTCTGCCAATGCGGATTTAAAAGCATTCAGAATGGCAAAATTTCCGCACCCCGGGCACCAGGTGTTTACAGCATTTGTGCCTAATCTAATCTGGCTCATTTGATAATCCCTCTTATTTTTTGCTCTAATTCGTCCAAAGAAAACGGGCGGCCGTCATATTTAAGGATCTGCTCATCAGCGTGAAAACCATGCGTTTTAATCAACTGACACAGCTGCCCCGTAGCATTAGACTCCACGCACACAAGTTTCTTTACTCCATTTAATGCTTTCTGAAACTGTTCTAGCGGAAACGGACAAAAAACAAGCGGCTGAATAACTTTTAAGCCAAAAATTTCTGCAGCCTCAATACAAACTCCTTTATTTGACCCCCAACAGAGTAAACTTATCTGGGCAAATTTATCCCCGTAAACTTTTACGGTTTCTAATTTTTCCAGTTCATTCTGCATATACCTTTCTTTGGCCAAACGTTTATTCTGCATCAAAATGGCCTGCCCAGAATCTTCAGTAGTTATTCCGTATTCATCATGCTCATAGCTGTTTATCTTTATAACTGCCTCTTTCTCAGGAGGAAATGCCAAAGCAGAAATACCATTTTCTGCAAGTTGATACCTTTTATACGTTGAACTTTTATCCCATAAATAAGGTGCGTCCTGTTTAATTTCATGAACGGAATCTATATCAAAATTAAAAACTCCTTCACCCATATTTTTATCAGAGAGTATGATTGCAGGCACTTGGTATTTCCAACTTATATTCATTGCCTGCGAGGACCAGAAATAAGCTTCTTCTGCATCTCCTGGCGCAACCACAAAACGAGGAAACTCCCCCTGGCCGGCAGTTATAACAAAATGCAGTTCTGTCTGCGCTGAATATGTTGGTAACCCCGTAGAAGGCCCGGGCCTTTGGCCTACTATAATCGTAATAGGCAACTCGCTCATACCTGCAAAACTCAGACCCTCAGTCATCAGGCAAAATCCTCCGCCGGATGTCCCGACTGCTACTCTTTTGCCCATATAAGAAAACCCTAAGGCCATAAGAATAACCCCGATTTCACTTTCAGGATGTATAACTTCAAAACCAAAATCTTCGGAAACTTCTGCAAGAAAATGCAATATCGGAGACGTAGGCGTCATCGGATAAGCTATAAAAACATCGAGGCCAGCCTTAACAAGCCCAAGGCTTATTGCTTGATTACCAGATAACAAAGGAAGCGCCTTGCCAGATGCAGAGCGGATCCTTAACGATTCTTTTGACTCATCATAACCACGCCGAGCAACTTTTAAATTTAAATCTATATCTTTTGAGAATTCTTTCTTAAGTACTTTTTCTAAAATATCCCATTTTATCCCCCCGGCTTTTACAAATGCCCCGATAATGCATGTATTGCGCATAACTTCCGAAGCGTTTTCTGCCTTTACAATATTTGTTATGGGTAAACCCAAAGCTTTAGCCGGATTACTAAGACCTGCTACTTTAACAGCATCAGCATCATAAATAACTACGGAATTATCTTCCAATCTTTCCTTATGAAAATTAAACGTATCTTGATTCAAAGCAAGCATAAAATCTATCTTATCTTTATGTGTTGCGATCCTATTTTCCGATGCGCGGATTATAGAGAAGGTGTGCCCGCCTCTTATAATGGAGGGATAATCTCGGTAAACATAAAGACGCAGGCCAAGTAAATTAAAAATCCGGGCAAGGATCATCCCGGACTTATCTATTCCAAAACCAGCTTTGCCTCCGATGAGGAGAGAAAATTCGTTACGCATAACATCAAAACTGCGCAGCGGCTTTGCGCGCTTCTTCTTGCGCTTCTTTGATCTTTACCTGTTGCATTTCAAGCCCCATATCCATCGGTTGAGCAACAATAAATTTTACATCTGTAATCCCCACAAAACCAAATACTGTACGTAGATACGGCTCCTGAAAATCAAGCTTTTTCATCTGCTCTGAACTATAGTCTCCGCCGCGGCTGGCTATTACCAGCATCTTTTTACCCTTTACTAATCCCTCCGGCCCAGCTGACGTATAACGGAAAAGATATTTAGGCTGCAGAATAACGTCAAGATAATGCTTAAAAGTATGCGGGATACTGAAATTCCACATCGGAGTACTGACTAAATAAGCATCAGCAGAAAGGAATCTCTGGATCTGTATAATTATTTCGCCCCAAGCTTCTTTTAATTCAGGGGAGAGTTCTCTTCCTCCTAAAAGCACATATTTACCATCTAATCTTTTCATGGTAAGTGCGGGCATTTTTTCTTTTGTAAGATCTGCCTCTTCAATGATCCAATCAGTATGTTTTTGCTTAAATGCTTCAATAAATGCAGTTGTTACTTTAAGCGTCCTTGATTCTTCCTGGCGGGGCGTGGCAATTATATGCAGTAATTTTTTCATTTTTTACCTTGAGCGGATTTTGCCTTTTTTAAAACTGCGCTTATTCTTGCGACAAATTCTTCGGCAACATAAGGCTTGGTAATATAATCATCTACCCCCATCTTTACGCCCTTTGCCTTGTCATTCTCATCTTCTCTTGCTGTAAGAATAATTACTGGGATATGTTTTGTGGCCTTATTGGCACGGATTTTTTCTAAGACATCATAGCCACCCATACCCGGCATGATAAGATCCAGAATAATTAGATCGGGCGTATTCTCTTTTAAGAATTGCAGCGCCTCCTGTCCGTTATGCGCGCAAGAGACATTAAAGCCGGAATGTTCAAGCCGTGTTGAAACAAATGTGCAGGCGATCTTATCATCATCCACGAAAAAAATATGCGGGATTGCCATAAACAGCTCCTTTCCTTATTATTAAAAACAAGATACTCAATGAATTCTACTTGTTATTATACCTCAAACTTTAACTTGTATAAAATAATTATTTCTTAAAAGATTTTGTATTTTTTAGCCAAGGCTTAAGCGGGCGATTATTTTTTAGCCAAGGCTTAGGCTCTTCTTCATTTTTTTTCTGAGGCTTAGGCAATCCTCCGTCTTTTTGTAAAATATTTGCCTGACAATAAGCTTCACCCGCGACCCGATAGATAAACCTACGAGAACGCCTTCCACCCTTGTATCCGCCTTTTTTTCTGGCAAGCCCTTGCTCAACCCATTCCTTCTTTTTTACTTGTTCTTCCTTATAACGGGCTTGCGATATTATATTATTTTTCGCTTCCAGCTTTTTTCTCTGCTGGATTTTGCGCTCACCAACAGTCTTAGGGCGCACAATGCCCACGTTAAGAGGACGTCCCATAAACTCCTTACCGTCTAAGGCCTTGATTGCTGCATCTGCCTCTCTATCATCAGGCATTTCTATAAAACAAAATCCCCGAGACTCTCTACCTTTTTTATCTTTTACAATAACAACAGAGGTAATCGCGCCAAATCCAATAAATAAATTATGCACATCAATTTCTTTTGCTTCAAATGATAAGTTACCGACGAAAATATTCATGCTCACCTCTAGTTTCTCCTAATCATCAACATTAAAAAACCCAGCAAAGTAATTATTGCTGCCAGAATCACTATTACCCTTGGACTAGGATATTTTATTTTACCCATAAAACCTATACCGCGGTTAAGAGTTTCTCCGCAATAAAGGCATAACAGGGCCTCATCATCATAAATCGGTTTTTTGCAATGAGGACAAATATATTCCGGCATTTAAATTTACTTAACAGGAAACCCGAGTTTGCGTAACTCATCTGTCGCTTGCTTGCGAAAATCACCCTGCAACTCTATTGTATGATCTTTCACCGAACCACCTGTGCAAAATCGTTGCTTTAATTTCTTAGCTAAATCCAGAAGCTCAATTTCATTCATAGCTAAACCTGCAATCAAAGTCATACCCTTGCCTTTACGACATTTAATATCGTAACTTATGCGCGCAACTCCATCGGTTATAGGCATAGCCATCTTTTTTATTTTATGGCATATACATTGCTTAAACGGCTTGCTGCAACCAGGGCAAATCGAACCAGCTGAAGTAGAATATACTAAACGGGAATTAGAATTATTGGATTGCATAAAAATTTACCGATAATTGCAAAAATTAAGCGGTATGGGAAAATCAAGGCCCCTTAGATGCGCGATCACTACCTGTAAGTCATCTTTCTTCGGAGAACTCACTTTAATTTTTTCCCCTTCAATTTGCACCTGCACTTTTAAATCAAGCTTTTTTATAATACCTGTCAGCTCTTTTGCTCTTTCCTTATCAATGCCCATACAAATATCTGCTACCTGACGCAGATATCCTTCAAAAGCCCTCTCGGGTTCAGCGAATTTTAAGGATTTAAGAGAAATGTTTCTTTTGAACATGCGATTAGATAAAATATCCGTAAGCGCGCGTAATTTAAAATCATCATCCGCCACCAAAGTGATTTTCTTCTCTTTGCGGTCATAGGTTATGGTGGATTTGCTATCCTTAAAATCATAGCGCTGAGCCAGTTCTTTGTTAGCCTGATTCACCGCATTATCTACTTCTTGTAAATCAACTTCGGAAACAATATCAAAAGAAAAATTTGCCATTTAGAGCCCCCCTGAAGCAAAGGGGACGCTTCTGGGTTTTTAAAAAACCCAGAAGCGTCCCCTAGTTTTTCATCCTATCTTATTTTTTCGCTTTTATCAATACACCTTAAATGAACGTGACAATATTCTTCGTGGTTGTAAATGCTCAACAACTGTTTACAACGGAAGAATCTGCATTTCCTTGATTTAGCTGAAGTTTTTACCTTTTTGATGGTTCCTGCGCCCCTTCCGTAAATTCAGAACTAAGAACTCTTTTTATTTAACCGCGGCGACTTTTATATTTATAGCCTTCGGGCCCTTTGGTGAGCTCTCTACCTCAAACTCCACTTCCTGATCTTCATGCAGCTGATCAAAACCTACATCAATTAAACTTGACTGATGGAAAAAAAGCTCTCTCCCGTCAGTATCGTTAATAAAACCAAATCCTCTTTCACGTGCAATTTTCTTTACTTTTCCTGTATGCATTTGTCCTCCTCTGTTTTAAAACTACGAATAAAAAAGCCGTCAAGGTTAGTAGTCATGCCCTTTCCGGCTGTCAGATTTTCTAATCTTTGGTAATTTTTATTAAGTTTATTCTACCACGGCCATGGCCTTATTGCAATTAAAACTAATAGTATACCAGAATAAAGTGTTGTATTTGCAACTTGAGCCCAACCTGGCCCTATT
>CAKKSP010000030.1:0-5265 GCA_919902045.1 Omnitrophica bacterium GWA2_41_15
CGCATGGCTCAGTTGGTAGAGCAGCGCTTTCGTAAAGCGCGGGCCGGGGGTTCGACTCCCTCTGCGGGCTTTTTATTATTCTTTTAAAGCTAAATGTCCAAATTTCGTGAAGTCCTGAAAAACCGTAATTTTTTCTTCCTTTGGCTTGGCCAGATTATCTCTCAACTTGGAGATAGGCTTGGTTTTATGGCGCTTATCGGCTTTGCTTACTCCAAAAAAGACCAGGCATCTTCCAGTGAAATCTTCAAAATTCTTTTGTTTACTATTATCCCGGTGTTTGTAATTGGCCCGCTTGCCGGTGCTTACGTAGATAGATGGGATAGGCGTCGCACAATGTATGTAAGTGATTTACTACGAATGGTTTTAGTGGCAATATTGCCATTTTTTTTATTTTATCACCGGAATCTTGCGGTAGCGTATTTTATTATCTTTGTGATTTTTTGCCTGGCACGCTTTTTTGTTCCGGCAAAGCTGTCCATTGTTCCGGATTTGGTAGATAAAAAAGATCTGTTAATGGCAAATTCGTTGGTAAATGTTACGGGTATGATTGCTTTTGTTATCGGCTCAGGCGTGGGGGGGGTACTGGTCGAGTGGGTGGGGGCTGAACGGGGTTTTTATTTAGATGCATTTAGTTTTTTTATTTCGGCGGCATTGATTTATTTTATAGCAGGAAAAGCCGCAGTACCTGCTGATTTAAGAAAGATAGGCGGAGAGATTGTTGAAGTAATTAAGAAATCTGTAGCTCAAGAAATAAAAGAAGGCCTGCAATATTTTTTTACAACGCCGGAAATTTTGGTATCTTCAAGCATACTTTTTATCCTTGCTTCGGCTTTAGGCGTTCTTTCCATGGTAAGCATTGTTTTTATTCAGGACACGCTGGGTTCTGCTACTAAAGATCTAGGGCTTTTGATCATGTTCTTGGGAGGCGGTTTATTTATCGGAACACTTTTTTACGGAAGATGTTGCCAACGAGTTTCGCATTATAAGGCGTTATTTACTTCTCTAATTTTAACGGGTATAATGCTAATTTGTTTCACGCTTGGGATAGATAGGTATCCGTATTTCCCGGTAGCCATGTTTTTGACCTTTGGTGTTGGCATGTCAATTTCACCGATCATGGCAGTAGTGAACACCATTATTCATAGCGCAAGCGATACAGATATGCGTGGTAAGATTTTTAGTTCACTTGAAATCATCATGCATCTTGGTTTCTTAATTTTTATGTATGTAAGCAGTATTCTGGCTGAGCATTTTTCTCACCTTTTAATTTTAGTAATAGTTGGCGGAGTTTTCATTGCGATGGGTACTATCAATTTAGTTTTTCACCGGAAAATCCCATGGTTAGATTAGAAGAGCATAAACATTCTACTGAAGATAAGCCTATCGAAATTTTAGCAGCTCCTGCTAAAGTATATATCCACTTAGCTCAACATATTGGAAAGCCGTGTGCCCCTCTAGTTAAAGTTGGGGAGGAGGTCTTACTTGGCCAGGGTATTGGTTCAGTTGAGGCGCATGTCTGGGCGCCGGTGCATTCTTCTGTATCCGGAAAGGTGAGTGCGATTATCGACTGGCCGCATCCGGTGTCAGGAAGAGGAAAAGTTGTAGTAATTGAAAATAATGGCCTAGACAAATTATTTCCGCAACTCGCAACCCGCAACCCGCAACCCGAAAACTTATCCGCCGATCAAATCCGCGAGATTGTACGTGATGCCGGCATCGTAGGTATGGGTGGGGCATCGTTTCCTACCCACGTAAAACTAAAACCTTCTAAACCGGTGGATACTCTGATTATAAACGGCGCAGAGTGCGAGCCGTATTTAACCGGTGATTATCGGCTAATGATAGAAAAAACAGATGAAATTTTAAAAGGTATAGGATTAGTTGAGCGTGCTTTAGGAGTAAAAAAAGTTTATATTGCGATTGAAGATAATAAGCCTGCGGCGATAAAGATTTTCCAGGACAGGGTACAGGTTTTGAAGTCTCAATATCCACAGGGCGGAGAGAAACAGCTGATTAAAAATGTGCTTAAAAAAGAAGTGCCGAGTGGCAAGCTTCCTTTTGATATTGGTGTGGTGGTGCAGAATGTAGGGACAGTTTTTGCTATTTATGAGGCGGTATATTTAGGTAAGCCGCTTTATGAAAGAATAGTTACTGTTACCGGAAGCTGTCTTGCTAATCCAAAGAATCTACTGGTGCGTATCGGCACTCCCATAAAAGAACTAATTAATTATTGTGCTCCGTTAAAAGAAGAGCCGGCAAAGATTATTATCGGAGGCCCAATGATGGGGATTGCTCAATATACCGATGAGGTGCCGGTAATAAAATCTACAACAGCGGTTCTTCTTATGAGTGCGCAGGAAGCCAAAGCTAGAGAAGAAATTTTTTGTATCCGTTGCGGAGAGTGTGTGCGTCATTGCCCATCAGGATTAATGCCGTGCATGATTAACCTTGCTTCTGAAAAAGAACTTTGGCCACAAGCTAAACAGTATGGAGCACTTGATTGTATTGAATGCGGTTGTTGTAGTTATGTGTGCCCGGCTAACCGGCGCTTGGTGCAGTCAATCCGCCGTGCTAAAATTGAATGCATATGAAAGAGATACTGCGTTTTGCCTTAATATTGGGTATGATTTGCGCGATAGCAAGCGGATTACTTGCTATAGTCAATAATGTAACTAAGGGTAGAATCCTTGCGCAGGCAGAGATTGAACTTAACTCAAGCCTTAAAGAAGTAATACCTGATGCAGATACGTTTTTACCGGTAAAAGATGGTGAAGAAATATTATATTATAAAGCATTTGATGCGCAAAAAAACACAATCGGTTTTGCTTTTAAAAGCAGTAAAAAAGGTTATTCGAGTTTTGTAGAAACTCTTGCCGGGATAGACCGAAAAGGACAGATTTTAAATATTAAAGTAATTAATCAGGTTGAGACTCCAGGTTTGGGTTCTCGGGTAACTGAAGATTCATTTACCGGGCAATTTAAACAGCAGTACGCTAGTTTACTTACTGATGTGCAGGCAATTACCGGAGCAACTATTTCTTCGCGGGCAGTTATTGAAGGCGTAAAAGAAAAAGCGTCTCGTATTCAAGAACGGATAAAAAATGAGCAATAATTTAATCGTATCCAGCTCCTGTCATATACATAAGGAAGATTCTGTATCAAAGATTATGTGGGCAGTAGTAATAAGTCTTATCCCTTCGGCAGTGGCTGCGGTAATTATTTTTGGTTTACCCGCGTTAAAAACTATTCTTATCGCCGTAGCCGCAGCTTTGGTTACCGAGGCGTTTATTCAAAAGATAACTAAGAAAAAAATATCGGTATCAGACGGAAGCGCTTTTCTTACCGGTTTGCTTCTTGCTTATAATTTGCCGGCGCAAGTCCCGTTCTGGCTGCCTATCGTAGGTTCATTTTTTGCTATAGCAATCGGAAAACAAGTTTTTGGCGGATTGGGCCAAAATATTTTTAACCCGGCCTTAGCAGGGAGGGCTTTTTTGATCGCCTCCTGGCCAAAATATATGACCTCGTTTACTGCCCCTTTAAGTTGTGATGCAATAACTTCCGCTACGCCTCTTACATTGCTTAAAGAAACAAAAATTATTCCGGATATTACATATTTAGGCCTTTTTTTAGGAAAGCGCGGAGGCTGTCTTGGTGAAGTTTGTATTTTAGCTTTACTTATTGGCGCTGCATTTCTTTTCTTTAAAAAATATATCTCTTGGCACATACCAGTTACTTTTATCGGTATAAACGGCTTGTTTGTTTATATATTTGGCCCGAATGGATTTTTTACCGGAGACTGGGTATTCCATACACTTTCAGGCGGAATTATCTTAGGTGCGTTTTTTATGGCTACAGATTATGTTACTTCTCCGCTTACCAGGAAGGGGCAGATTATTTTTGGATTAGGTTGTGGTGTGATTACCGCAGTTATCCGGCTCTGGGGTGGATATCCTGAAGGCGTATCGTATGCTATTTTAATGATGAACGGCGCGACTCCGATTATTGACAGATATACTAAAAGTAGAGTATATGGGAAATTTGCTTAAAGAATTCTCAAAAGGTATAATTAAAGAAAATCCCACTTTTATTTTAGCTCTGGGATTATGCCCTACTTTGGCGGTGTCCACTTCTTTGATTAATGGGGTAGGGATGGGAGTAGCCGCAACTTTTGTCTTGATTGGTTCAAATGTCATTATTGCTTTGATTAAAGGTATAATACCCGAGCGGATTCGCATTCCTTGTTATATTGTAGTTATCGCTACTTTTGTTACGATCACTGAACTACTTATGAAGGCATATAGCCCCGCGCTTAACAGGGCTTTAGGCATCTACGTACCATTGATTGTAGTTAACTGTATTGTGCTTGGCCGAGCTGAAGCTTACGCTTCAAAAGAAAATGTAATACGTTCTTTATTTGATGCTTTAGGAATGGGCGCAGGGTTTACTTTAGCGCTTTTATTGATTTCAGGGATTAGAGAATTTTTAGGCTCGGGCACACTTTTTGGGCATTCCTTAGGTTTTACTTTTGATCCTGCGTCTGTTTTTAGTATGCCATCAGGAGCTTTGCTTGTGATCGGGCTTTTGCTTGGTTTTTTTAATTATCTGAAACAGAGGAAAGCATGAATATCGGACAGTTTTTGACGATATTAATATCAAGCCTTTTTATCTATAACGTTATACTTTCGCGTTTTCTTGGGCTGTGTTCGTTTGTGGCAATCTCTAAAGAGACTAAGCCTGCCTTGGCAATGAGTATGGCGGTGTTATTTGTAATTACTATGTCATCGGCGATTACCTGGGGGATATACCGGTTTCTTCTTATACCTCTTGGCCTTGAATATTTGCGCACGATTTCTTTTATTCTTGTTATCGCTTCATTTGTGCAGTTGGTTGAGATGGTGATACGTAAGATTAGCCCTTCGCTTTACCGCGTATTCGGAATATATCTGCCGCTGATTACGGTAAACTGCGCGGTCTTGGGAGTGGCAGTTTTAAATGTGGATATGTTTTTTGTAAACGGCAAGCCTTTGGCAGGAAGTTTTATTTATTCGGTTTTCCAGGGTATTTGTGTTGGGTTAGGTTATACTTTAGCAATGCTTTTGATGTCCGGGATAAGGGAGCGGCTTGATTTTTGTAATGTGCCTAAACCGCTTAAGGATTTTCCGCTTGCTTTTATTATCGCAGCAATTATGAGTTTAAGTTTTATGGGGTTTAACGGCTTCTTTCGTTAATCTAATTAATTAGCAAGCGGGATCCCGCCTTTGAATA
>CAKKSP010000030.1:5275-31588 GCA_919902045.1 Omnitrophica bacterium GWA2_41_15
TTTGAATAATTAAATGGCGGGAAAGTTTTAAACTATGCCGATACTTATACCAATATTAGTTTTAACTGCGCTGGGAGTAATTTTTGGGGCGGGGCTTGCCTTAGCTTCTAAAAAACTTGCTGTTAGTATTGACCCAAAACTTGAACGCATACATGGCCTTCTTCCCGGAGCAAATTGCGGCGCCTGTGGCGGGGCAGGATGTTTTGGTTTTGCTGAAGGGGTATTAAGCGGTAAATTTAAAATAGAATCTTGCCGGGTTGTTGAAGATAAAGTTAAAGATATGATTGCAGAGGTTCTCGGCCAAAAAGTAGAAAAGAAAGTAAAACTTGTTGCGGCGCTACATTGTAATGGCGGTTCAAAAGTTAAAGATCGTTTTCTCTATGACGGAATAGAAGATTGCATCTCAGCAAATTTAGTTTTAGGAGGACAAAAAGGCTGTACTTGGGGGTGCCTGGGGTTTGGTTTATGTGTCGAGATTTGTCCTTTTGATGCGATTACTATGTCAGAGGAGAGGCTGCCGATAGTTGATAAGATAAAATGCCGTGCCTGTAATAAATGCGTGCAAAAGTGCCCCAAGAAACTTTTTACTTTGCTGCCTACGGCGCAGCCGGTATATGTGGCATGCCGCTCCCATGATATTGGCAAGGACACGCGCGCGGTATGCCCTGTCGGTTGCATTGCCTGTAAAAAATGCGAGCAAGTTTGTCCTGCTGACGCGATTCATGTTATAGATAATCTGGCGATGATTGATTACCATAAGTGTATTTCATGCGGAGAATGTGTTAAAGTTTGTCCCATGAAAACGATTCTAAAGAGGCCATGATGAATATCGCAATTTTTGCATCCGGAAGAGGAACAAATTTTTCTGCTTTGATAAAAGCCCGGGAACATAAAATATTTAAGGCAAACCTATCCTTACTTATCTCGGATAATCCCGGGGCAGGCGCAATTATCCGGGCTAAGAAAGCTAAGATTCCTGTAACAGTGGTAGAGCGGGGTAATTTTAAAAATAAAGAAGAGTTTGAAAAAGAAATTTGTAGCCAGCTTAGTAAATATAAAATAGATTTGATAGTTTTAGCCGGTTTTATGTGCATATTAAGCGCAAATTTTGTTAAGCGCTATGAAGGGAAAATTATAAATATTCATCCTGCATTGCTTCCTGCTTTTAAGGGCGGCCATGCGATAAAAGATGCTTTTGATTACGGAGCTAAAGTAACTGGCGTTACGGTGCATTTTGTGGATCAAGAGACGGATCATGGGCCGATAATCTTGCAAGAGGCGGTAGAAGTTAAAGAAAAAGATACTCTTGAGGTTTTAGAGGAAAAGATACACAAAGTAGAGCACCGGGTTTATCCTAAGGCAATCAGGCTCTTTGTAGAAGGTAAGCTTAAGGTAAAAGGCAGGAAGGTAGGGATCCTATCGTAGGAAGTTTTTCAAATCTTCTTTAGAAACCAAAGATTTTTCCCCGCTAGAAATATTCTCAATCTCAATTATTTGGAAATCATTAAAATCATACTCTTTACAAAAGTAGGCTAAAATTTTTATAATATTATTTTCTTCCTTGGTTTTTATTTTAATTTTCCATGTTTTTCCCTCAAAGTATATTTCGCTAAGTTCATTACGCAATCGTTGCATTATCAGTTGATTGAGAAAATCCCCTAAGCCAATGTCGTGTTTTTTTAAGCGGGAGCCTGATTCATCGCCTAATGAAAATGCATTTTGGTCTATGGTTATAATACTGCGTTTATAAAATTCATCTCTTGAAAGGTATTGCAATTGGAATTTAACTATATCTGGAATATAGTTAATAAAAAGGCAATC
This sequence comes from Omnitrophica bacterium GWA2_41_15, assembly GCA_919902045.1. GTDB lineage: Bacteria > Omnitrophota > Gorgyraeia > Gygaellales > Profunditerraquicolaceae > CAKKSP01. The sequence goes on from CAKKSP010000030.1 coordinate 7,097, forward strand.
CATCCCGGTTTCTTTAATATCAGACGCTACCGCAACCAAGAATAGCGGGCGGGGATTCATGCTTAAGATTACTCGGGTTGCTGCCTGGATTGTTTTATTCAAATCTCCCATTACCTGAGGCTTAAGTTGTTCTTTTTCATCAAATAATCCGGAAACAGGAATGCGTACCCATACAGTATTGCCAATAAGCCAGGAGTCGATGGAAAGCTTATAATCTTTTTTGCCTAAAGCGGTAATTGACTTAGTGAGATTTTCTTTTGTGTAGGTGGGTTTAATCGGAAAACATCCGCAGAGAAAAAAACAGATTAAGAAAAAAAATACTAAACGGTAAGTTTTGTTTTTCCGCATTCTTTAAAGATTGCTTCGATTTCGTCGTAATCAAGTTCCTGCCTAGCGATTAATTCTTTAGCAAAGCGCTCAAGAAGGGGTATTTCTTTAGCAAGCAGTTCCTCAACCTCTTTAAGGCACTGATTTAAAATTTTCTGGACATCTATATCAAGAGTCTCTTTAGTTTTTTCCGAAATGTAATTACTTCCTGAACTTCCCAACCAGGAATGGCCGGCAAAACTTTTTTCTAGTTCTTTAAAGTTGCCTTTTAAACCCGAAGGGCCCATGCTCCAGCGCCAGCACATATTATAAGCCCACACCATTGCTTGGTGCATATCTTCATCAACACCTGAAGTGGTAGTGTTAAATTTTAATTTTTCTGCCGCGTAAGAACCGAGTGCCACCTTTATATTAGCTAAGTAATATTCACGGTTGTGGATATGCATCTCTTCTTTTGAGCGATGATATACGTATCCAAGGAAACCAACGGTACGCGGGATAATGCTCGCTTTAAATACATCATCAGTAGGATGGAGCAGGTAGGTGGCAATAGCATGCCCTGCCTCATGATAAGCAATTTGTTCTTTTTCTTTGGAGTTTAGCTCAATAGGTATTTTAAGCCCCAAATCAATGCGGTCCATAGCTTCGTTAATCTCTAACATTCCGACTGAATCTTTTTTATTGCGAACGGCAATGATGCTAGCTTCCCTTGTTATGTTACAGATATCCGCAGGGGATTTATAAACGCATTTTCTAGCCAAGAGCGATACGTCAATTGTCTGGTCATGCTGTATTTTTTTAAGATAAAAACTAAAGAGTTGTTCTCTATCTTTTAACCCGGGTAAGCCGACATAAATTTTACGGTCAAAACGGCCTGCGCGCATCAGCGCCGGGTCAAGTTCTTTTTCATCAACGTTTGTCGCCCCGATTACTACAATATTATTTTCTCTTTTACGAAGCCCGTCCATTTCTGTGAGCAGTTGATTTACCGCGGCATTAGCGCTCATCTGTCCACCCATGCCAATATCTGCGCGGCGCGTTCTTGCCACCGAATCAAGCTCATCGATAAAAATAATACAACCGCCTTTTAACTCGGCCATGGTGCGCGCTTCTTTAAAAAGATTACGTAGTTTAGAAGCACCTAAGCCTACAATGATCCCCTCGATTTCGCTGCCCACAACTGAAAGAAAAGGCATTTTTACTTCGGTAGCAATGGCTTTAGCAAGATAAGTTTTCCCGCAGCCAGGAGGCCCTGAAAGAAGGAGGCCTTTGATTACTTGGCCACCGACTTGTTTTAGTTGTGCGTGATCCCTTAGAAGTTGCACTACTTCCCAGGCTTCGCGCTTAATTTCTTCCATTCCCACAACCTCGTTCCATGTGATATTTACTTCTTCGGCGCGTACTCTTTTTTGGCCAAGCTTTGTCATTCCGCCGCCGAAAAGGAACCAGTAATTAAAAAACATATAAATAGAGGCGAAAATTATAGCAGTAATTACAGAAAGAAAAAATTGAACCGGTATGCTTGAGAACATCATTTGTTTATAAAATGACTCAAGGTTGATCATTGCCCGGATACCCGCAGCCATGAGGATTATTGTGAATGTGAGTAGAATTGAGCCGATAGCAATAAGAAGTATCCTTATCCAGTAAAGTTTTAGGAACATTTTTATTTTGGATATATTCATCTTTTTCTCCTAAATTTGCCTAGTTTACTTATTTTAAAATTATTTCATTAATATTTTTTTAGCATAACATAAATAAAAATTACTGTCAAACCATATCAGTTTTTCTTGACAAAAATGGCCTATATGTTAATCTAAAAGCTTATTGAAAATAAACAGGGACACTTTTTAACAGTCAGGGACATTTCTTAAGATATTGTTTACATGTTAAGAAATGTCCCTAAAGTGAGCGAAAGGAGTTTCATATGGCTAAAATTAAGAAAGTAATCGGTAGGCAAATCATTGATTCCCGCGGGAATCCTACAGTTGAAGTGGATATTATTTTAGATAACGGAATATTAGGAAGAGCCTCAGTTCCTTCCGGAGCTTCAACCGGTGAGAATGAAGCGCTTGAGCTTCGTGATGGAGACAAATCAAAGTATTTAGGTAAAAGCGTTTTAAAGGCGGTAAATAATGTTAATACCGTAATTGCATCAAAAATAAAGGGTTTAGCTCCTGATTTTGAAAAAGTTGATGCCATTTTGTTAAAAATGGATGGCACGCATAATAAGTCAAATCTTGGTGCAAATGCAATCCTGGGAGTTTCTATGGCAACTGCTAAGGTAGCTGCACTTTCTAAGAAACAGCCGCTTTATAAATTTCTTAGTAATGGAAAAGCAAAACTTCTTCCTGTGCCGCTGATGAATATTTTAAACGGCGGTATGCATGCGGATAATAATCTTGATATTCAGGAATTTATGATTATGCCGGTAGGCGCGCCCACGTTTAGTGAGGCAATGCGCTATGCAGTTGAAGTATTTCATAGTCTTAAGTCAATTCTAAAATCAAAAAAACTTTCCACTTCAGTCGGAGATGAGGGAGGGTTTGCGCCCAATCTCACTTCTAACGAAGAGGCGTTGAGTTTGATTGTTGAAGCAATTGACAAAGCAGGATACAAAGCAGGAAAAGACGTTTTTCTTGCCTTAGACTGCGCAGCTAGTTCTTTCTATAAAGACGGGAAATATAGTTTCGAAAATTCTACTAAAACTGCCCAAGAACTAATAAGTATTTATCAGAGTTGGTTAAATAAATATCCGATTCTTTCTATCGAGGATGGGCTTTCAGAACACGATAATTCCGGATGGCAGCAGATGACCGCGGCTTTAGGCTCAAGCCTTCAGCTTGTCGGCGATGATATCTTTGTGACTAATCCGGGAATCTTTAAAAAAGGTATTGCGCAAAAAATCGGTAATGCTATACTAATAAAAGTAAATCAGATCGGTTCTTTGTCAGAAACGCTTGAGGTCATGCGTATTGCAAAGCGTAATAAATATAGTTCCATTGTTTCGCACCGTTCAGGCGAGACAGAAGATGCTACTATCGCGCATTTGGCTGTTGCAACCGGAGCAGGCCAGATTAAAACCGGTTCTCTCTCGCGTACTGATAGGATGTGCAAATATAACGAGCTTTTGCGCATAGAAGAAGAGCTGGGCAAAATTGCTGTTTATGCTGGTACGCAGTGGAAAAAAAGGTAAATGATTGTTAAGAAATTACTTTGGGCTCTAGTGATAGTGGCAGCTTTTGGAGCGCTTTTTTTACCAGGTTATACAAGGATTCAAGAATTACGCGACCGCAACCGAGAATTAGAAGTAAAGATAAAACGGTTAAAAATAGAAAATGCATTATTTGAAATAGAAACAAAGCGTTTAAAAAATGACCCCCTGTATCGAGAACAGATAATGCGTGAAAAGCTAGGGGTAGTGCGTAAGGGAGAAATTCCCGTAAAGATTGTTACTGAGTCGGCTGATCTAAAGAATTAAATCGTTCTTTTTAATAGAATCGCGGGGTGGTCCCTCGTAATACTCGGGATCCACCTAGACAAGAAATCGCGGGGTGGAGCAGCCTGGTAGCTCGCAAGGCTCATAACCTTGAGGTCGTCCGTTCAAATCGGGCCCCCGCAATGAATTAGTAAAAGGGGTCTGGCTCTTTTTGAAAAAAAGTGCCTGACCCCTTTTTATTTGCTAAAAATGGGCATTTCTGCTATAATTAAAATCTATTTTAACACGCGGCGCAATCGGTATATGCGCCGGTGTTGCCTAACTGGCAAGGAGTGCCCTATGATTACTCGCTATAGCAGAGAAGAGATTAATTCTATTTGGCAGGATGAGTTTAAGTTTAAAACTATGCTTGAGATAGAGCTTCTAAGCCTCGAAGCCTGGGAAAAACTTAAAAAAATCCCTCAAGGATCCGCAAAAAGAATCCGCAGCAAGGCCCGATTTAATATTAATCGTATTAACGAAATAGAAAATAAGACGCATCACGACATCGTGGCTTTTGTTACTAATGTCGGAGAAAGTATCGGTAAAGACGCCCAATATCTGCATTTTGGCCTGACTTCATCAGATATTATTGATACTACAACTGCTGTGCAGCTAAAGGCGGCATCAGAAATCCTAATTAAAGATTTAGAAAAGCTGCTTAGTATTTTAGCTAAGAAAGCAAAACTCTACCGCGATACGATTTGCATCGGCCGTACGCACGGAGTACATGCTGAGCCGACTACTTTTGGCTTAAAATTGGCGCTTTGGTATGATGAAACTAAGCGTAATATTAAGAGGTTAAAAGAGGCAGCCGCCGAAGTAGCAGTAGGAAAAATATCCGGAGCTGTGGGAACTTACGCAAATGTTGACCCGCGTATAGAAAAATATATCTGCAATAAACTAAAAATTCAAGCAGCACCTATTTCAACGCAGGTTATCCCGCGCGACGGATATGCACATTATTTGGCAGTCTTAGCAGTAATCGGCTCAAGCCTTGAGAAATTCGCCCTTGAGATAAGGCATTTGCAGCGCACCGAGGTGCTTGAGGCAGAAGAGCCGTTTGCAAAAGGCCAGAAGGGGTCATCTGCAATGCCGCATAAGCGTAATCCTGTTATTTGCGAACGTATCTGTGGTTTAAGCAGGATTTTACGCGCCAATGCCCAGGCAGGTTTAGAAAACGTGGCACTTTGGCATGAACGTGATATCAGTCATTCTTCGGTTGAACGGGTGATTTTACCTGATTCCACGATCCTCCTTGATTATATGCTCTATAAATTTACTCAGGTAATTGAGGGGCTTTTAGTTTATCCGGAGCATATGCTTGAGAATTTAATCCGCACTAAGGGTTTAATATTTTCACAACGGGTGCTACTTTCCCTTATGGATAAGGGTGTCCAGCGAATGAAGGCATATGAGTGGGTACAGCGCCTGGCTATGGAGAGTTGGCAGGGACGTAAAGATTTTAAGGCCTTACTTGGTTTAGATAAAGAAGTCTCATGTTATTTAAGCGCAGAAGAACTCGATAAGATATTTGATCTTAATTATTATCTAAGGTATACGCGTACAATTTTTAAAAACGTAGGTTTATTATAATTACAAACTATGTCCTGGTATATTGAAGTAAAAGATAAAGAAGGAATTTTTGATGCTGTAGGTGAAGGTGTAAAAAAAGATATCCTTGATTTAGGCATCGAAGGGATTAGGGATGTGCGTTTTAGCCAGGCGTATATCCTTAAAGGCGCACTTACTGAAGCAGATGCCAAAAAAATAGCTTTGCAGCTTTTAACTGATCCAATTGCTCAGGATTTTTCCGTAAAGAAACTTTCTGAAGCTTTGCTTGAGCGTAAAAGCCTGACAGAATCTATCCATAAGGGAGAATTTGTAGTTGAGGTAGCTTATAATCCCGGAGTAATGGATCCGGCGGAAGCTTCGATACGAAAAGGTATAGAAGATTTATATATAAAAGGAATTGACGCAGTAAGGAGTACAAAAAAATACCGTATTTTTGCAAATCTTTCCGAAGCACAGCTTAAAAACATCGCAGAAAAACTTTTATACAATAAACTTATCCAGCATGTTGCGGGTCTTTCCGAAGGAGAAGAAAAAGTGGCGTTAGAGAATACACTTGCTGCTTACGAATTTAAGCTGCGTACCGTAGAGCTTATAGATGCATCTGTCAAGAAATTAGAAGAGATCAGCCGTTTAGGGCAGCTCTTTTTGAATTTAGAGGAGATGCAGCAGATACAGAAATATTTCAAGAAATTAAAACGTAATCCTACGGATTGCGAATTAGAGACAATCGCACAAACTTGGTCAGAGCATTGCGGGCATAAGACGTTTAGGGGGAAGATAAAATATACTGAACAGGTAACAGGTAACGGGTCACGGGTCACTACGAAGAAAACAAAATTGATTCATAGTCTGCTTAAATCTACGATTATGAAGGCAACACAGGAATTAAAGAAACCCTGGTGTGTTTCGGTTTTTAAAGATAACTCCGGAGTCATTCGTTTTGATAAAGATTATAACATATGTTTTAAAGTAGAAACTCACAACCATCCTTCTGCGCTTGAGCCTTTTGGCGGAGCAAATACCGGAATAGGCGGAGTAATCCGCGATCCGATGGGTACAGGCCTTGGTGCAAAGCCATTTTTAAACACGGATGTTTTTTGTTTTGCGCCTCCTGAAACTTTATTTAAGGATTTACCTGCCGGCACATTGCATCCTAAAAGAATAATGAAAGGGGTTGTCGCCGGAGTCAAGGATTACGGAAATAAAATGGGGATACCTACGGTTAATGGAGCAGTACTTTTTCATGAGCGCTTTGTGGGTAATCCTTTAGTTTATTGCGGGACTGCCGGGATACTTCCCAGAAATATGAGTTTTAAACAGGTTAAAAAAGGAGATCTCGTACTCTTAGTAGGAGGCCGCACCGGAAGAGACGGAATTCATGGCGCTACTTTTTCTTCGGGAGAATTGACTCATGAGTCAGAGGCTATTTCATCAGGAGCAGTTCAAATAGGTAATCCCATTGAAGAAAAGAAGACGCTTGATACGCTTCTTATAGCCCGCGACCGAGGGCTCTATCGTTCTATTACTGATTGCGGCGGAGGAGGGTTATCGAGTGCTGTTGGAGAGATGGGTGCTGATTTAGGTGTAGATGTAGATTTAGAAAATATTCCGCTTAAATACCTCGGGCTAACCTACACTGAAATCTGGATTTCAGAATCACAGGAGCGGATGATTTTATCCGTACCAAAAGATAACTTAGAAGCATTAATGGAAATTTTCCGAAGCGAAAATGTTGAAGCAGCGGTAATCGGAAAATTCTCCGGAAGTAAGCACCTGAAACTTTATTATCAGAGGAAATTAGTTTGCGATCTGGATATGGAATTTTTACATAATGGTTTACCTGATTACCATAAGATAGCAACTTTTACTATCCCTAAATTTAAAGAAAATAAAGCTGCTGTTTCTAAGGACCTCGGTAAAACATTAAAGCAATTATTATCGCATCCGGATATATGCTCAAAAGAGTGGATTATCCGCCAATACGATCATGAAGTGCAGGGAGGCTCGGTAATTAAGCCGCTTACAGGCGTAGCTAATGACGGGCCGTCTGATGCGGCGGTTGTAAGGCCGTTTCTTGATTCTAAGCGCGGGGTAATTGTTTCCTGCGGAATAAATTTTCACTATGGATTTCTTGATCCCTATTTGATGGCAGGCTCTTGTATTGATGAAGCGCTGCGCCAAGTCGTTTCCGTAGGCGGTTCTGTTGAGCGCGTGGCAATATTAGATAATTTTTGCTGGGGGAATCCCGATAAACCTGACCGGCTGGGCAGCCTTGTGCGCGCTGCTTACGGTTGTTATGATGCGGCAGTTGGTTTCGGTGTGCCGTTTATCTCCGGGAAAGACAGCCTTTATAATGAATTTACGGTAAAGGGAAAATCCATAAGCATTCCCGGGACGCTTCTTATATCGGCTATTTCGGTTATGGATGATATTTCAAAAGCTATTACGATGTATGCCAAAGAACCCGGCAATCTCATTTATGTTGTAGGGGATACTTTTGATGAATTAGGCGGCTCGCATTATTATGCAGTTACCGGAAGATCCGGCGGTTATCCGCCGCTAGTTAATCCTAAAAAAGCCCTGCAAATATTTTCTGCTCTTGCCAAAGCTTCGCAAAAAAGTTTAATTCAGTCAATGCATGATTGTTCAGAAGGCGGGATTGCCTTAGCTGCGGCAGAGATGGCTTTTGCAGGTGCTTTAGGGATGGAGCTTTCTGCAGGAGAGATACCTTTTGTGGGAAAATCTCGTTTCGTTAATCAGAAACCGCGGCGCACAAATGAAGTTTTGCTATTTTCTCAATCTAATTCGCGTTTTGTTGCAGAGGTGAGGCGTAAAGACCGTATAAAATTTGAAAATTTGCTTCAAGGAGTTTCATTCGGATTAATTGGTTGCGTGACTAAAGATAAGAACTTCCGGATTTTTGGGTTAGAAGGGAAGCCCTGCATAGAAGAGCATGTTGCCGCGTTAAAAGATGCGTGGCAAAAAACCATGAGGTATTAGCATGTTTAGAAACGATTTTACAAAAGATGAAACCTGGCGGATCTTTCGTATCATGGCAGAGTTTGTCGATGGTTTTGAAGTCCTCTCTAAGATTGGCCCGGCAGTATCAATATTTGGTTCCGCGCGTATTAAAAAAAATGACCCTTATTATAAGCTTACAGAGAAAATTACTTACCAGATTGCTAAAGAAGGGTATGCTGTTATTACCGGCGGCGGCCCCGGGTTAATGGAAGCGGCAAACAAAGGCGCTAAAAAAGCCGAGGGAAAATCTATCGGATTAAATATTCAGATCCCGCTTGAGCAGAAGGCAAATGCTTATGTAGAAACATTGCTTGATTTCCATTATTTTTTTGTGCGCAAGGTGATGTTTGTGAAATATGCTAAGGCGTTTGTGATCATGCCGGGTGGCTTTGGGACGCTAGATGAGCTTTTTGAGAGTTTGAACCTTATTCAGACCGAGCGTATCGGAAAATTTCCGGTAGTTTTAGTAGGTAGAAAATATTGGGGCGGGCTTGTGGATTGGCTTAAGACTACGGCATTAAAAAGAGGCTGCCTTGCCCAGGAAGATTTAAGGATATTCAGCCTTGTAGATAAACCGGAAGAAGTGGTCGAGGAAATTAATAAGTTTTATGGTAAATCCTAAAGTTTTAATATTACGTACTGCCGGAACTAACTGTGACCAGGAGACCGCTTTTGCTTTTAAGAAGGCCGGCGGAGAGGTTGATTTAGTGCATATTAACCGGCTAATTTCGGGAGAGAAAAAACTTTCTGATTACCAGATTCTTGCCCTCCCGGGTGGTTTTAGTTATGGTGATGATGTGGCTGCAGGAAAAATTTTAGCAAATGAGCTTAAATATAAACTTGCAGATGATTTAAAAAAATTTATTCAGGATGGGAAATTGGTAATTGGCATTTGTAATGGTTTTCAAATCTTAGTAAAAAGCGGTTTTCTTCCCGGGAATTCAGAGCTTAAGCAGGAAACAAGTTTGATTATTAATGATTCAGCGAAGTTTGAGGATCGCTGGACGTATTTAAAGTCACAAGTCACAAGTTACAAGTCACAAGTTAATTGTGTTTGGACTAAGGACTTGCCGGAAGTGATTTATTTGCCGGTGGCACACGGAGAAGGAAAGTTTATCTGTGAAAAATCAGTTTTAGGTAAATTAGAAGAAAACGGCCAGATTGTAATTCAATATTGTAATCAACAAGGGGTTTTAAGCGGATATCCGGATAATCCTAATGGTTCTATAAAAAATATTGCCGGGATTTGTGATGAAACCGGAAGAATGTTTGGGTTGATGCCGCATCCTGAACGTTACATTGATATTTATCAGCATCCGGCAGGTAAATTTGCTGCCTTAAAAAGCGGCCGTAAAGAAGGCGACGGATTTAAAATTTTTCAAAACGGAGTAGAGTATGCTAAAAAAAACCTGTAATCCCCGCGAATATTGCGGTTTATTTGGAATCTTTGGCCACGCGCATGCCAGTTGGTTGACGTATTTAGGTTTATATGCCCAGCAGCATCGGGGTCAGGAAGCATGTGGTATTGTCTCTAATTATCGCGGGCAGCTTAATATACATAAAGGAGTTGGTTTAGTAAACGATGTATTTAACGAAGCTCTTCTTAGCCGGATGAAAGGCGAAATGGCGGTGGGCCATGTGCGATATTCGACTACCGGATCAAGCGTTTTAAAAAATGCCCAGCCGCTTTTGATTGATTTTTCAAAAGGCTCGGTTTGTATTGCCCATAACGGAAACTTGGTGAATTCTCTTGAGCTGCGTAAGTATCTGGAAGGAAGCGGTTCAATTTTTCAGACTACGACAGATTCAGAGTTGATTATTCATCTGATGGCCAGGGCAAAAACAAATAGTTTAAAAGATTCGCTTATCTATGCGTTACGTAGAATTCGCGGCGCGTATTCTTTAGTGATGATGAGTTCAGATAGCCTGATCGGTGTGCGTGATCCTTTAGGATTTCGTCCGCTGTCATTAGGTAAACTTGGTAAAGCATGGTGCCTGGCTTCCGAGACATGCGCGTTTGATCTTATCGGCGCTAAATTCGTGCGCGAGGTAATGCCTGGTGAAATAATTTTTATTGATCAAAATGGATTACATTCTTTTTCGCCACGAGAGCTTCAGGTAAAAAAGCGCCATGCATTCTGCACTTTTGAGCATGTATATTTTGCGCGGCCTGATTCGATGGTATTTGGCGAGACTGTGCATGCGGTCAGGCGTAAATTTGGCGAGCAGCTGGCGCGGGAATTTCCGGTAGATGCGGATATGGTGGTTCCAGTGCCGGATTCAGGGTATTCTGCTGCGCTTGGTTATGCCAAAGAATCAGGGATACCGCTTGAAATGGGAATTATTCGTAATCATTATGTGGGCAGGACTTTTATCCAGCCGGCGCAGGATGCGCGCGAGTTGGGGGTAAGGGTTAAATTTAACCTGCTTAAGGATGTACTTAAAGGAAAACGGATTGTTGTAGTTGATGATTCTATTGTGCGCGGGACTACTTCTAAAATCCGCGTGCGTAACCTAATTCGGGCAGGAGTTAAAGAAGTGCATATGCGTATATCTTGTCCCGCGCATCGCTACCCGTGTTTTTATGGAATAGATTTTCACCGCTCAAATGAGCTAATTGCAAATCGCTATGAGTCCCTTGAACATGTCCGTAAATATCTGGGTGTGGATAGCCTTGGGTATCTTAGCCTTGAAGGGATGTTAGGGTGTTTAAAAAATCCGCGGCATGATTATTGTAATGCCTGCTGGACCGGGAAATATCCTATTAAAGCAGAGAAAAGCCATAGTAAATTTTCGCTTGAATTACGTTGTTGCGGCCAAGGAGAAATACAATGCAAGGTTTAGGGTTAACATATAAAAAATCAGGGGTTGATATACATAAAGCCTCAGAGTTTAAGGGAAAAATTAAATATCTCGTGCGCGGTTCAATGCGTAAAGAGGTATTAAAAGGTATTGGAGGATTTGGTAGTTTTTTTGCAGCTCCTAAAGGTTTTAAAGAGCCGGTTTTAGTTTCATCTGCTGACGGAGTAGGGACAAAATTAAAAATAGCTACCCTTATTAATAAGCACGATACTATAGGAATTGATGCGGTAGCAATGAACGTGAATGATATTCTTTGTACCGGAGCAGAAACGCTTTTTTTCCTGGATTATATCGCTTATAGTAAACTTCCTGAAAAAACCCTGCTTGATATTTTAAAGGGTCTGAATGAAGGTTGCCTGCAAGCTGGTTGTTCTCTGGTAGGCGGTGAAACCGCCCAGATGCCGGGGATGTATAAAGATGGAGAGTATGACTTAGCAGGTTTTTGTGTGGGGGTAGTCGAGAAAAAGAAAATTATTGATGGTTCACAGATCAAGGCAGGAGATTTAGTTATCGGAATTGAATCAAGCGGAATACATTCAAACGGGTATTCTCTTGTGCGCAAAGTATTGTCGATAGGTGAACAGAAAAAAATGGCAGGAGAGCTTCTTAAGCCTACGCGGATTTACGTTAAGCCGGTATTGTCTCTGCTTCAGGGCACGCCTGCCTCCGGCAGGCAGGGTGGCAGGGGACAGGTGACAGAGATACACGGGATTTCCCACATTACAGGAGGAGCTTTTTATGATAAAATCAGTAGAATTCTGCCTCAGGATATTGATGTATTGATTCATAAAAGCTCATGGCCAGTGCCTGATATCTTTAAACTTATTCAGGTAAAGGGTAGGATTAGCGATCAGGAGATGTTTAGTACTTTTAATATGGGTATTGGTATGGTGCTTTTAGCGCCGGATAAATTTGCTAAAGATATTCAAATGTCACTTAGTAAAAATAAATTGCGCTCTTGGGTAATTGGGGAAGCGATAAAGGGGAGTAAGAAAGTAAAGGTAGCTTAATAGGAGGAGTGATTATGTCGTTATTCTATTTTCTTCTAATGGTTGCAATTTTTATATTTTTTTCAGGAATCAGGATAGTGCGGCCTACGCACAGGGGCTTGATTGAACGTTTAGGTAAATATAACCGTTTTGCCGGGTCAGGATTCCATTGGATTTTTCCGGTTTTAGAACGGCTTTTTATGGTAAATGTCACTGAACAGATGGTAGATGCCGAGCCGCAGGAAATTATCACTAATGATAATTTGAATGCCAGGGTAGATGCACAGGTGTATTTTAAAGTTAAGTTAGAAGAAGAAGACGTGAAGAGTTCACAATATAATGTTAATAATTACCAATGGCAGATCGTGAATTTAGCCAGGACTACTTTAAGGAATATTATCGGTACCCTTACTTTAAAATCCGCAAACAGCGAGCGCGGGAAAATTAATTCGGAATTACATAAAACTCTGCTGGAGGAGACTAAGAGCTGGGGGATTGATATAGTGCGCACGGAATTAAAAGAAATTGATCCGCCAAAAGACGTGCAAGAAACAATGAATAAGGTGGTTAAGGCAGAAAACGAAAAAATTTCTGCGGTTGATTATGCTACTGCTGTTGAAACTGTCGCAGATGGCCAGAAGCGCGCAGAAATCAAAAAGGCAGAAGGTGTAAAACAGGCCAGAATCTTACATGCAGAAGGGGAAGCAGAAGCAATTAAGTTAGTTAATGAGGCCGCAGAGCATTATTTTGTAGGCAATGCCCAGGTTTTGCGCCGGATTGAAATGGTAGAAAAATCGCTTGAAAATAACGTAAAAGTTGTTGTGCCGGCAAATACCGAGCTAATAAATGTTCTTGGTGATATGGCAGGGATTATTCCTCTAAAAAAATAACCATTTTCGACCTACGCGGTCGACCGCGTAGGTCGAAGAAGGTAACTTAAGATGAAGATACTAGTAATTGGTTCAGGGGGGAGAGAACATGCGCTTGCCTGGAAGATCTCGCAGTCAAAGCGTGTTGAGAAGATTTTTTGCGCTCCGGCAAACGCGGGGATTTCAGAAATTGCTGAATCCGTTCCGATTAAAGCAGTAGATATCAATAAACTTTTAGAATTTGCTAAGAAAGAAGCAGTTGACCTTACGGTAGTTGGGCCGGAGGCTCCGCTTGCTTTAGGCATAGTTGATGAATTTCAGAAAAACGGGCTTAAAATTTTTGGGCCGCAGAGATTTGCAGCAAAATTAGAAGCCAGCAAAGTTTTTTCTAAGCAGGTTATGGCTAAATATGGAGTGCCGACAGCAGAATTTAAAGTTTTTTCCGATGCTGATCAGGCAAAGGAATATGTTGCTAAAAAAGGCGCTCCCTGCGTAGTTAAGGCAGACGGATTAGCCCAAGGTAAAGGCGTAGTAGTTGCAAAGACTATAAAAGAAGCTCAAGATGCGATTACTCTGATCATGCAAGAAGGAGTATTTGGCGAGGCAGGAAATCACGTAGTCATTGAAGAGTGTTTGATAGGACAAGAAGCCTCGATTTTAATACTCACAGATGCAGAAACTGCAATTCCTCTTGCTTCAAGCCAGGACCATAAACGTGTTTTTGATAATGATGAAGGCCTAAATACCGGAGGGATGGGGGCATATTCTCCTGCGCCGGCAGTGACTCCTGAAATTTTTAAATATATTGAGCAAAAGATAATTCAACCCATGATTAAAGGGTTAGCTAAAGAAGGGATTGTTTATCGCGGCGTGCTTTATGCCGGAATTATGCTTACAGCCGAAGGCCCAAAAGTCCTGGAGTTTAATGTGCGTTTTGGGGATCCGGAAACACAGGCGATATTACCACGGCTTAAGTCAGATATAGTTGAGGTAATGCTGGCAGTTGCAGAAGGAAAACTTTCCAGTATAAAAAAGTTAGATTGGGATGATCGCGCTTGTGTATGCGTAACGCTTGCTGCCGGAGGATATCCAGGGCCGTATGAAAAAGCAAAAGTTATCACCGGCCTTGAGGAAGTTAAAAAAATGACAGATGTAATCGCCTTTCATTCCGGAACACGTAAGTTTGGCGATAAGATTGTTACTGACGGCGGAAGAGTACTTGGCGTTACAGCACTTGGTGCCAATATAAAGGAAGCGATTACGCGTTGTTATCAGGGTGTTGATAAGATAAAATTTGAAGGAATGCATTTTCGCCGGGATATTGGGGTGAGAGCGGTTTAAATCTAGGGACATTTCTTAAGATGTAAATTGCGTGTTAAGAAATGTCCCTAAAAGAGGAGTTCTTGTGGCTAAACTAATTAGTATAATTATGGGTAGCGAATCAGATTTAGATACAGTGCAGGAAGCGGTAAATATCCTTAAGGAATTTAAGGTTGATTTTGAAATTAAGGTGCTTTCTGCCCATCGCAGCCCGAAGGAACTTGAAAAATATATTGATACTGCGCCTAGTCGCGGGGTAAAGGTTTTTATTGCTGCAGCAGGTGGAGCAGCAGCGCTTGCAGGAGTCATTGCTAGTCATACGCCTTTACCGGTAATCGGGATACCGATTGAAAGTTCGAGTTTAAAAGGAATAGATTCGCTTTTATCAACTGTGCAGATGCCCGGTGGAGTTCCGGTAGCTTGTATGGCAATAGGAAAAGCCGGGGCGAAAAATGCAGCGCTTTTTGCTTTACAGATCCTTGGAACAAGCGATCAAAAGATCAGTGGCTTTCTTAAAGATTATAAGGTCAGGATGGCAGAAAAAATTAAGGCGATAAAGTTGAGGTTATAGAATATATTTTTATGCGTACCCGTGTAATCAAAATTGACCCGCAGTATCCTGATCCAGCTCTTTTAAAAGAAGTAGCAGCTATGCTTAAAAAAGGCGGCCTGGTAATAATGCCTACTGAAACTGTTTACGGTATCGCAGCCGATATGCAGAATAAATTAGCTATGGAGCGCCTGGCTAAAATTAAAGAAAGGCCGAAAGGTAAACCTTTTTCTCTGCATATTGCAGAAAAAGTAAAAGTAGAAGATTTTGTAAGCGATATTCCGCTTTCAGCGCATAAGTTGATCTATAAATTTTGGCCTGGCCCGTTGACGCTGATTTTTAAAGGCAAAGAAGAAGATTCTGTGGGGATCCGGATGCCAAATCAGGAAATAGCCTTAAAACTTATTATGATGTCGACTAAAACAATAGTTTGCCCTTCGGCTAATCTTGCCGGAAAACCTCCTGCAAAAAATTGCCAAGACGCGCTTGTTGATTTAGATGGCCTGGTCGATATAGCTGTTGATTGCGGTGAGGCTTCTTTAGGTAAAGAATCTACAGTTGTAGATGTCAGGCCTGAAATACCTGTTGTAAAGCGGGAAGGAGCAGTCAACCGGGGAGATATAGAACAAACACTAAAAAACAAGATCGTGCTTTTTGTTTGTACAGGAAACTCTTGTCGCTCAGTGATGGCGCAGGCGCTTTTAACTAAGCGTCTTAAAGATAAAGCTCGTACTGATGTTGAGGTGCTTTCGCGTGGGATCATGATGCTCGAAGGCCTTAAGGCAAGTGCCGAAACTGCGGCTTTACTTGCGCAGGAAGGTGCTGATGTAAGCGATCATCGCTCTCAACGGGTAAGCCGTGAGCTTTTGCAGCGAGCGGATTTAATTTTAGTTATGGAGCGTATCCACGAGCAAAAAATTTTAGAAATTGAGCCAAAAGTAAGAAATAGGCTTTTTCTTTTAAAAGAATTTACCAGGATTGATGTAAAGCAAGCTAATGATTTAGAAGTGCCTGACCCCATTGGGAGGTCTGAAGGATTTTACGAGGATACTTTTGCAATGATAAAAGAAGCAGTTAGCCGAATTGCGGAGGTTATTTAAAATGAATTTACCTAAAAAAATGTTGATTGGCTCAGACCACGCGGGGTTTGCTTTAAAAGAAGCGCTTATTAAACATCTTGTAAAAAAAGGAATTAAGGTTAGGGATGAAGGGACATGTTCGATAGATAGCTGCGATTACACTGATTTTGCCGCCATTGTTGCTGGTAAGGTTTCACGTAAGCGTTTTAGCCGCGGGATTCTGATTTGTAAAAGCGGAATCGGAAATTCTATTATCGCTAATCGTTTTCCCGGAGTGCGAGCTGCCCTGTGTTATAATAAAGAAGTAGCTAAACTTTGTCGTGAGCATAATGATAGTAATATATTAGTTTTGGGCGCGGGGTTTGTCCCTCCGAAAGATGCAAAAGAGATGGTAGATATCTGGCTTAAAACTGATTTTACCGGAGGCAGGCATAAGCGCCGCCTTGATAAAATTAAAAAAACTGAAGAGTTGATAAGGGGGGATAGATTTTGAGCTTTCTTAAAGAAACAGATCCGGAGATTTCTCGAATTATAAAAGACGAGTTGAAGCGCCAGCAGGATAACTTAGAGTTGATCGCTTCTGAAAATTTTACTTCACAGGCAGTTCTTGAAGCACAGGGCTCGGTATTGACTAATAAATATGCCGAAGGCTATCCTCATGCGCGTTGGTACGGAGGCTGTGAGAATGTCGATGATGCTGAGATTTTAGCGATAGAGCGGGCAAAAGAACTTTTCGGGGCAGAGCACGCTAATGTTCAGCCGCATTCAGGTTCACAAGCAAATATGGCAGTATATTTTTCGGTGCTTAAACCGGGGGATACGGTTTTAGCAATGGATCTGGCAGCTGGAGGCCATCTGACACACGGCCATCCGCATAATTTTTCCGGCAGGCTTTATAATATTGTTGGTTACGGAGTTGACGCAAAAAGTGAGACCATTGATTACGAGTATGTTTTGGCTTTGGCAAAATTACATAAGCCGCGAATTATCCTTGCCGGAGCTTCTGCTTATCCGCGCATATTAGATTTTAAAAAGTTTAGAGCTATATGTGATGAAGTAGGCGCGTATTTATTTGTAGATATGGCCCATATTGCCGGGCTTGTGGCAGGCGGAGTACATCCGTCGCCAGTGCCTTATGCAGAGTTTGTATCTTCTACAACGCATAAAACTTTACGTGGGCCGCGCGGAGGATTTATCCTTTGTAAAAAAGAATTTAGCCGTAAAATTGATAGTCAAATTTTCCCGGGAATCCAGGGAGGGCCGTTAATGCATGTAGTGGCTGCAAAAGCTGTAGCTTTTAAAGAGGCAATGACAAAAGAGTTTAAAATTTATCAGGCTCAGATTGTGAAAAATGCAAAAGCGCTTTCCAAAGCTCTTGAAGAAAAAGATTTTCGCATAGTTTCCGGTGGCACAGATAATCATCTTATGCTCCTAGATTTGACATCAAAGCAGATTAGCGGAAAAGAAGCCTCTGCGGTTTTAGGAGAGGCCGGGATTACGGTAAATAAAAATCTCATACCTTTTGATAAGCAAACACCCGCAGTAACAAGCGGGATACGTCTTGGAACGGCAGCAGTTACTACGCGTGGAATGAAAGAGGTTCAGATTCGTCAAATTGCTTCTTTTATTGATGAGGCAATCGGCTTACGCGGAGAGCATAAAAAATTACCTGATATCCGTAAAAAGGTATTAGCGCTGACAAAAAGGTTCCCTCTTTATGAAAGATAAACGCCCGGGTTGGGATGCTTATTTTATGGAAGTAGCGTTTTTAGTTTCAAAGCGCGCAACCTGCCTTCGCCGCAGCGTGGGCGCGGTATTAGTTAAAGATAAAAAAATTCTGGCAACCGGTTATAACGGCGCGCCTTCCGGATTAAAGCATTGTATAGATATAGGATGCCTGCGCCAAAAATTAAAGATTCCTTCCGGCCAGCGTCATGAATTATGCCACGGCTTGCATGCGGAACAAAATGTGATATTGCAAGCTGCGCTTTACGGCGTCAGCACACGAGATAGCATTCTGTATATTACTAATCAACCTTGTGTTATTTGTTCTAAGATGATTATTAATGCCGGAATAAAAGAGATTGTGATCTCCGATGGTTATCCCGATGAGTTGGCAAAGGATTTTTTGCGCCAGGCGAAAATTAAAGTAAGAAATATTAATGCGTTGTCCAAATTGCGGCCACAAAGAAGATAAAGTTGTAGATTCCCGCGCCACGCAGGAAGAATCTGCGATCCGTAGGCGCCGTGAGTGCCTTAATTGCGGGAAGCGTTTTACTACCTATGAATACGTAGAAGAGGTTTCACTGATGGTAGTCAAAAAAGATAACCGTCGGGAGCCGTTTGATCGTCAGAAGATTCTTAGCGGAATGCTTAAGGCCTGCGAGAAGCGGCCGATTAGTATTGATAAGATAGAAGAAGCTGCCTTGCAGATAGAGCGTCAGATCCAGAAAAAATACGAACGCGAGGTCCTGGCAAGCCGAATCGGAGAGTTAGTAGTTGAGAAGTTAAAGGCTATGGATGATGTTGCCTATGTGCGTTTTGCTTCGGTATACCGGCAGTTTAAAGATGTGAATCAGTTTATGCAGGAATTAAACGAGATGTTAAACCGTGGGAAAAATAATCTTAAGAAAAAAACAAAGAAAGCCAAATGATAGAAGTTGAGCTTAGTAAGATAGTAATTGATGAGAAGCGCCATGATCAGCTTATTGTGCTGAAAGAAAAAAATGGAGAACGCTTACTGCCGATTGTGATCGGGCTTGCTGAAGCATCAGCGATTAAGCTTCAGATCAGCGGTTTTATTCCGCCGCGTCCGCTGACACATGATCTGTTACATATTATGATTAAAGACCTTGAAGCAAGCGTTGAAAAAATCGTCATTGATAAGCTTCATGAGAATACTTTCCATGCAAAACTGTTTCTTAAAACTAATAGCGGTAGTATCAAGATCATAGATGCCCGCCCATCCGACAGTATCGCCTTGGCTGTGCGCTCGCACGCGCCTATATTTATTGAAGATGAGGTAATTAAAAGTTCTAAACCTTTTAATAAGATCCAATGAAATTATCTCCACTTTTTGATTTTCGCGGCCTGCTGAAGCCTGTCTTAGACTTTTCCCATAAAAATAAAATTCAATTATATCTTGTCGGCGGAATTTTGCGCGATACGCTAATTAATCGGCGTAAAGAAATATTAGATTTTGATTTTTGCCTTGAATCAGGGGCAGTAGAATTTGCGCAAAAGCTTGCTAAACAAATGATGGCAGGTTTTGTTTTGCTTGATGACGCGCATGGTTCCTGCCGTGTAGTTAAAAAAACTAAAGACGGCTATTATACCCTTGATTTTACGGATTTTCGCGGTAAGAGCCTTAAGGATGATTTGCACCACCGGGATTTTACTGTTAATTGTCTCGCGCTTTCTTTAGAAACGCTTTTTGAGGCTCGCGAGGAAAAAGATTTACAAGCAGCTGTAATAGATCCCTGGTCAGGTTTAGAAGACTTAGATAAAAAAATAGTGCGGGTAGTTAATAAATCTACTTTTGATGAAGATCCTTTACGGTTAATGCGCGCTTTTAGCCTAGCAGCAAATTTTAACTTTAAAATTGATCCTCTGACTAAGAAACTGATTAATCTTAAAAGTAAAAAACTAAAAATAGTTTCGTTAGAACGGATAAGAGATGAGTTATTTAAGCTTTTTAGCTTGCCGGAAAGCTATGCTTGGATTTCTGCGCTTGATAAAGCAGGATTACTTAAAATAATCTTTCCTGAATTTGATAAAATGCGGGGAAAATCGCAAGGGCCATATCATCATTTAAATATTTTTGCGCATACATTGGAGAGCTTAAGCCAGTTTGATAAGGTGATTGCGGCTCAAAATAAGAATAAAGAAATTTCCGCGTATCTTAAGGAAGAGATTTCATCGGGTAGAAAGCGTACTGCGCTAATAAAACTGGCAGTGCTTTTACACGATATTGGAAAGCCTGCGACAATGCGTAAGGAAGGAAAAAAACTTAGCTTTCATGGCCATGAGCGGGTAGGTATGCGCATGGCGCAGGAGATTTCAAAACGCCTTAAACTTTCTAATGAAGAAATACAGATGCTTTCTAAAGTCATCCTTTGGCATCTTCGGCCGGGGTATCTGGCAGATAATGCTGTTATTAGCGCCCGGGCAAAGTTTCGTTTTTTCCGCGATGCCGGAAAAGAGGCAGGAAGCGTGCTTTTACTTTCAGTAGCTGACCAGCGCGCGACTAAAGGCC
Source organism: Omnitrophica bacterium GWA2_41_15 (assembly GCA_919902045.1). GTDB lineage: Bacteria > Omnitrophota > Gorgyraeia > Gygaellales > Profunditerraquicolaceae > CAKKSP01. The sequence continues at coordinate 27,422 of CAKKSP010000030.1, forward strand.
GTTTAAGCCCGGCGGCAACGCGCCTGCATCATGAAAAAATCGCTTTTAATTTATTAAAAGAGTATTTTAAGAAACAAAAAGAAGAAGTTTTAGTAAAGTTAGTAAATGGCAATGACATAATCTCTTCTTTTAAGCTTTCTCCGTCACCATTAATCGGGGTAGTTTTAAAAGAATTAGAAGAACTTCAGGCAATCGGTAAAATTAAAACTAAAGAAGAAGCTTTAATAGAAGCAAAAAAAATTATTCAGAATGAAAAAAAAATCAAAAACCCGATTTCATCAGTTAAAAAGAATATTTGAGATATTACATGGCCCAAATGGATGTCTTTGGGATAAAAAACAAACCTATAAGAGTTTGATCCCGTGCTTGAAAGAGGAAGCCGGAGAGATTGTATCTGCTGTCAGGAAAAAAGATTACCATAATCTCAAGGAAGAAGTGGGTGACTTGCTGCTTCTTGTGATGTTTTACTCTCAAATTGCCAAGAAAGAAGGCCGTTTTGATATTGAAGATGTTATCGTCGAACTGATAAAAAAACTTAAACGCCGTCATCCGCATGTGTTTGCAGGTGCTAAAGCAACTTCCGCCCATCAGATAATCCGGAATTGGCATAAAATAAAAAAAGGGGAAAAGAAAAAATCATGATTTTAAACCGGCCGCAAATTGAAAAGCTGATTACGAGCAAAAAATTAGTCGAAGGATTTATAGATTTAAAAATCCAGCTTACGCCTAATGGCATTGATATAACTGTTGCAGAGGTATTTTCTTTTGTTGGTGCAGGAGCGCTTGATTTTTCTAATAAAGAGAGAATTATTTCGGAGGTAAAACCGCTTACTCCGGAGAAATTAAATCCCCAGGATAGATTTGGTTGGTGGAAACTTGCTCCCGGAGCATATAAAGTACGCACTAATGAAACTTTTAATATGCCGCATGATTTAGCTGCTCTTGCTTTTACGCGTAGTTCTTTGCTGCGTTGCGGGGTGTTTATCCAGAACGCGGTATGGGATGCAGGTTTTTGCGGGAAAGCTGAATTTATTCTTGTGGTGCAAAATCCGTTTGGTTTTAGGCTTAAACAAAACGCGCGCTTGATTCAGCTTGTTTTTTTGAAGATGCGTAAAACTGACGAAGGATATAACGGGATATACCAAGAACGACCTACGCGGTCAAAAATTCGACCGCGTAGGTCGACGTAGGTGAAGACTGCCTAAATGAAAATAAAAAATACCGAAATTAAGGTCATCCAGGGTGATCTTACTGAATGTAAAGTTGAGGCAATTGTTAATGTTGTTAATAATGAGTTAGTAATAATAGGCACTGTAAGCCCGCCGGTAAAATTTATTATTCATGCCACGACTGATGAAGATAGAATCCGTTTATCCTGCCGTAAAGCCTTAAAAGTCGCAGAAGAATTAAAGATAAATTCAATTGTTTTTTCGGCGTTTGGTTGCGGAACAGGGGGATTCCCTCTTTTAGCTTCCGCAAAGATTATGGGTCAAGAAGTTTTTCGGCATTTAAGGCAAGGCAAGAGTCAGCTTAAAGAGGTAATATTTTGTCTTAATAATGATGAGGCATATAAAATTTTTCAAAAAGGCGTTGAAGGTTATCTTGATTATATGGTCAATGTTCTAAATATACGGCCTTACACAACAGTTGATGCGCTTATTGAAGTTGAAGGCGGAATAGTTTTGATTGAGAGGAGTAATCCTCCTTTTGGCTGGGCTTTGCCAGGCGGGTTTGTGGATTATGGAGAGAGCCTCGAAGGTGCGGTAAGGCGTGAAGCAAAAGAAGAGACCAGCTTAGATTTAGAAAATCTTAAACAATTCCATACTTATTCTGATCCGGAACGCGACCCGCGGTTTCATACTATCGGGACAGTTTTTACTGCTACTTCTAAAGGTAAGCCTAAAGCCGGTGATGATGCAGCTGCCCTAAAGGTATTTAAGCCGGAAGAGATCAAAAAGCTTAAACTTGCTTTTGATCATAGTAAGATTTTAGAAGATTATTTCAGCAGCAGGGACATTTCTTAACAAGTAATTTGCCTGTTAAGAAATGTCCCTAAAGTGTGTATGTAAAACATGCGAGTACTCATACATTTTTTGGCAATAACTTTTATTTTATTGCCTGATATTACTACGGCTCAAATGCAGGAAACCAAACTCTGCTTTGGCAAAACTTGTATTTTAGCAGAGGTAGCCAATACCCCGGAAACAAGAGCGCGTGGATTAATGTTTAGGGAGAATTTGCCTGAAAACAATGGAATGCTTTTTGTTTTTGAAAAAACTGATTTTCACGCCTTTTGGATGAAGAATATGAATATTGCTTTAGATTTTATCTGGCTTGATCAGGATAAGCGGGTTTTATGGATAGATGAGAATATTCTGCCTTGCGTTGAGAAGTGCCCATCGCTTGTACCTACGAAAAAAATAAAGTATGTTTTAGAGGTAAATGCCGGTTGGACCAAGCGCCACAATATCAAAGTCAAAAATAAGGTAGTTTTTAATTAACCTTCCCGAAGCTGTTTTTCCGCATCTACCACGTCGCGGTTAAGTACGCGTAAAGTTTCTTTAATTCTTTCTTTTAAACTTAAAGAGATAACCTTGGCATCTTGCATTTCACGCAAAATCTGGATGGACATCCGGAAGTAGCGGATGAGCTCTCCTTCGTCGGTATCGGTAAATTTTAAAACATGCTCAAAACTACTACCTTGCAGCCAGGCTTCCATTGCAGCGCTCATGTGAAAGTAAGCGCATTTTGAAAAAGGATAAATTCTTTGTCGTCTTTCTTGTGCTTTGATTCCTTCGTAGATATCATCGCAAACATGACGAATCCGCCTGCCATTTTTAGAAAGAGTTAAAATTTCCTGGTTTTTCCGCGGCTCAAAAACTGCAGATACCGCAAGTATCCCAAGGCCAAATTCATCTAATTCTTCAAGTATTCCCTGGCTATAAAGTTCAGCTAAAAGCAGTTCGTATCCGTGCACTGATTTAGCGAACATTCCTTTATCTGTGAGTTTTCCTTCGGTAATACAGCCAAAACTTTTCAGGAGTTTCAATTTTTCACCGATTAAGCGCACAGCTTCCTGTTGCGCAGGTTTATTAAATTGAAAACAATGAAAAGAGAGAGGGTAAACTTTAACAATATCTTCACGGTATTTTTCATAAAGATTAAGTGCTGTAGCATAAGATGAATTAAGCTGGCTTTTTACTTCTTCTGTTTTGCTAAAGATTACTCGTCGGGCTTCTTCAGGCCTTAAGCGGCGGGGGTTAATGCGGCAGTAAACAAATCCTTCTCTATCTATACCGCGGCGTCCGGCGCGGCCTGCCATCTGGTAGAAATCTCGAGTTTTAAGCAGGGTAATAGAATGCCCGTAAAATTTTCTTAAATCATCAAAGATAACCGTGCGGCTGGGCATATTTATCCCAAGCGCAAAGGTTTCGGTAGTAAAGATTAATTTAATCAAGCGGCTGGTGAATAATCGTTCCACAACTTCTTTTAGGGTGGGGAGCATCCCGGCATGATGATAGGCGATCCCGCGTTCAATCAGCGGGTAAAGTTGAGCTGCTGATTTCTCATTTTTTAAATCAAAACGCTCCAAGAGATCTTCATACATTCCGCTAATTTCATCTCTTTGTTTATGAGTGAGAAAATTTTCGCGTTGTAATTCAAGTGCCAATTCTTCGGTTTTTCTTCGGCTAAAAGCAAAATAAATCGCAGGCAGGCGGTCATTATCGCGTAAGTGGCGGATGAGAGTGCTGATCCTGTTAAATTTAGGCGCGCGAAATCTTTTTAAGGCCTCAAAATTGCCTGTAATTTCATCATGCATCTGGTAATAAAAATTTAAAGGCACAGGACGGTTATCTTCGGTGATAATTTTAAATGGCCGCTTATGGATATGAGTAAGCCATTCAGCCAGCTGTTTAATATTAGGGATAGTAGCAGAGAGCGCAAGGATGTTCATATGCGCAGGTAAAAATATCAATGATTCTTCCCAGACTGTGCCGCGCTCCGGGTTATCTAAATAATGCACTTCATCAAAAATAATCCAGGAGTAGCGGGATAGGCTTTCTGGTTCATCCAGGACTTTATTGCGGAAGATTTCGGTAGTCATGATCAAGACCTGCGCCTGCGGATTAATAGAAACATCTCCGGTAAGTATGCCGACATGTTCAC
>CAKKSP010000031.1:0-43640 GCA_919902045.1 Omnitrophica bacterium GWA2_41_15
GCATACCCGCCTAAAGGATCTTCTCTTTCTATGGCAATCAAGGCTCCGATTTTATTCTTTGAAAAATATTCTGCGGCATTGCTGATTTCTATTAACATCAAGTCCATATCTTCTTGTTTAAGCGACGTACCAAAAAGATGGCGCTGCCCTAACCGCGCAAGCCCTTGGCGTATTTCAGGATGGAAAATAACAAGAATCGCGATTACGGATATGCCAAAAAGCTTAGTCAGCACCCAATCTAAAGCAGTAAGTTCAAATCTCTGCACTAGGAGAAAAACTACCAGAAGCACAATTATTCCGCGCAGAACCTGCACCGCGCGCGTTCCTTCAAAAAATAAAAGGATATGATAAATTACAAACCACAGAATAGCTATTTCAACAATCTCTTTCCACATAATCTAATCCGTAATTGCAGAAGATACCTTAAGCGCTTGAGAAACTGCTCCTACATCATGCACTCTTACTATTGATGCCCCATACATACGCGCTACTACGCTTGAAGCCACTGTCCCGAAGATCCTTTCTTCAGGCAAAGCTCCCAGAATTTTTCCTATAAAAGATTTTCTTGAGGTTCCGACTAAAATCGGTAAGCCCAATATTTTAAGTTCTCTAAGATGCTTAAGCACCTCTAAATTATGCTCTGTACTCTTTGCAAAACCTATACCCGGATCAATAATAATAGATTCTTTACTAACCCCTGCTTCAATAGCATTACAAAACGCTTTCTTAAAATAGCTAATAAGTTCATCTATCAACGAACTATAAGAAGCAAGCTTTTGCATATTCCCGGGATTCCCTTTCATGTGCATCATCACCACGCCTGCTTTAAAATTAGCGGCAACTTTACGCATTTTAGGGTTTCTCAAACCTGCAATATCATTAATAATAACTGCGCCTGAATTAAGAGCTGCTTTCGCTATTTCGGGCTTATAAGTATCAATAGAAATAGGAACTTTAATCTTATTTACCAAGGCAGCAATAACCGGAATAACCCTGTTTAATTCTTCCTTTAGAGTAATTGATTTTGCGCCCGGACGTGATGATTCTCCTCCTACATCTATAATATCAGCGCCTTCTTTTACCATCTGCTGCGCTTTTGCTACCGCCTTTTCGACTGTCCCCCTGCCTGCCAAAGGCAGGCGTGCCCTATCACCTGTCACCTGAAGAACACCGTCTCCGCTAAATGAATCCGTAGTGAGATTAACAATCCCCATAATCCGCGGTTTCTTACCCAAAACAAGTTTTTTATCAGCGCAACAAAAAATAAAATTATCTTTTTTATAATTGTTAAGCGAGAGCTCTAGCTCTTGACTGACATTCTGCAGCCCAAATGGCTGTTTACTTAATTTTTCACACAAACGGTTAAGCTGGGCCAAAGTACCGAATAAAAGGCAATCAGTTTTCTTAATTTTACCGCCGGTTAAAGCACCTTTAGAAAGAGCGGCATCCGCCCCAACCGAGAGCATCTCTTGTTTAATGATATTTGCTGCGATACATGGCAGGCCGTTAATTCGCAAGAGATAGCTTTGAGCTTTTAGCACCATTAGCTTGATGCCATAAGGATCAACGCCAATCTCCTGCATAAGATGAGCAACTTCTTGGGGCTGGCGTACTTCTAAAATTCTCATAATTTACCTACGCGACCTACGCGGTCGAAAATTTGACCGCGTAGGTCTAGCAAAACTAAATAATCACGTCCGGCTTACTAATCCCCAGAAGGGCTTTTACCTCTTCTCCATCAAGAACTTCTTTTTCCAGAAGTTTAGCGGTAAGAGTTTTAAGCTTATCTATATTCAACTTTAAAACGTCTTTAGCGTGGAAATACGCATCATCAACGATCTTTTTAATCTCATCATCAATAATGCGCGCGGTTTGCTCGCTGTAATTACGCTCTTCCATCATATCACGGCCTAAAAATATTAATCCTTCTCTTTTACCGAGGGTAATATTCCCTAAAACATCTGACATGCCGAATTGCGTAACCATACGCCGTGCCATCTGCGTTGCCATCTCTAGGTCATTCTGCGCGCCTGTTGTGATTTCGTTTAAATTTAATTCTTCTGAACCACGGCCCCCAAGCATCATCGCAATCTCCGACTTAAGCTGAGATTTCGTCCAATAATGTTTATCTTCAAGCGGCGGAGTAAAAGTATAACCTCCGGCTATTCCCCTTGGAATAATAGAAACTTTTCTTAACGGATTTACTTCGGGCAATAAAAGCGACAATAGAGCATGCCCTGCTTCATGAAACGCGGTGATCTCTTTTTCTTTCTGCGACATAATCCGGCTCTTTTTTTCCGGGCCCATTAAGACGCGCTCAACTGATTTTTCAAAATCAAGCGTTTCAATATTTTCTTTGTCAAACCGCGCAGCTAATAATGCTGCTTCGTTACAAAGATTAGCCAAATCAGCACCTGAAAATCCCGGAGTTTGGCTGGCAATAGCACGCAAGTTAATCCCGGATGAAAGTTTAAGTTTACGGGTATGCACTTTTAATATCTCTTCCCTGCCTTTTATATCAGGAAAATTCACTACGATATTACGGTCAAATCGTCCGGGCCTTAATATCGCCGGATCAAGTGTATCCGGCCGGTTAGTCGCAGCAATCAGTATAACTCCCTGCTGGCCGTCAAAACCGTCCATTTCAACTAACAAAGCGTTTAAGGTCTGTTCGCGCTCATCATGGCCTCCGCCGATTCCTGAGAAACGAAGCCGTCCCACAGCGTCAATTTCATCAATAAAAATAATCGCTCCCTTTCCGGAAGCTTTTGAAGCTTTACGGCCCTGCTCAAAAAGGTCGCGTACGCGGCTTGCACCTACACCTACAAACATTTCCACAAAATCCGAACCGGAAATACCAAAAAACGGAACATCTGCTTCACCCGCTACTGCCTTCGCAAGTAAAGTTTTCCCTGTTCCTGGAGGCCCGACTAACAGCACTCCTTTAGGTATTTTTCCGCCGAGCTTCTGAAATTTACGCGGGTCTTTTAAAAATTCAATTACTTCTTTTAATTCTTCTTTTGCCTCATCTACACCAGCTACATCATTAAAAGTAACCTTTTCCCCGCCTTCTTTACCACCTTGGATTTTAGGGCGAATTTTACCAAAAGTCATTATCTTGTTGCCTAATTGCTCCCCGCGGTTTGCCATCCAAAGCCAAAAAATAATTAATAAAAGTATAGGGCCGAGATTAAACAATAATCCGACTAAAAGTGTCTTCGGAGGCTTTACATCAAAATTTGGAACATTTTCCTTTATTAACTCAAGCAATCCTTGGTCATTATCAGGGATGTTCACTTTAAAAAAACGCGTACTTATAGTCTCTGTTCCTATAATAACAGTTACCGGGTCTACAAATTCACCCTTTAATTCGTTTTCAACTTTTGTTAAGACCAATGATTTTATCTTACGCGGCTCTTCCTTTAAAATTTTATAAAAACTGCTGTAGGTCATTTCCTTTGGAACACCGTTTGCGTTCATATTAAGCGAACTGATTAAAAAATACAAAACAACAAGCGCAATGATCCAATTAAAAGGAACGCGTTTTAAAAATTTGTTTTTTTTATTTTTGAGCGGGTTTCCGTTTGCCATTAGTTTTATCCTTTTTTTTTGTAAAAAATTATTATACCTTTATCGAATGCTAAAATCAAGCCCAGATTTACTTTTAGAAGCTTCTAAACCTTTGGGAAGATGCACGATTGATAAAACCGGGCGGTTAATTAACAAATCTTCAATTTCTGCCAGATGGCGGAATTCGATGCGCCGCGTATCTCCCTGGACTTTTGCAATAGAAAGCCTGATTACCATGCGCCTCAAAGACACAGGCAATAGTTTCAACTTATTCAAATTAAGGCTGATTACAACGTTTTTTTTATTTCTAGCAATAGTACGAAAGATATTCCTTGCCTCCTCTTCAATAAAAAGATAATCTTGCCCTGAAACCTGGGCTAAACTCGCTAAAACAGCTTTTATATTTTTATTATAGTTTTTTTCAAGCAGCGGCAGCAGATATTTACGGATTCTGTTACGTAAAAATATATCTTCTTTATTCGTGGGGTCACTGCGATAAGCAGCATTTTCTTTACCTAAAAACCCATTGATTTCATAACGGCTGGTTTCGATTAACGGCCTGATCACGCATAATCCGTTAATATCTCTTTTTGGTAAAATTGCAGAAAGGCCAGAAAGCCCGGCTCCGCGGATCAGCCTCATTAAAACGGTTTCTGCCTGATCATCCAAATTATGCCCTAATGCTAATTTATCCGCATTTAGTTTCTTAGAAAGTGCAGAAAAAAATTCAAATCGCGCCTTGCGCGCAGCCTCTTCTAAAGACCCAACAGGACAAAACCTGCGCACTTCTATTTTTTTGCTAAAAAATTCTATTTCTAGGTTACGGCAAAGTTTACGCACAAACTCCACATCTTTTCCGGAACCAGCCCGAAGCCCATGGTCTAAATGCGCGACATACAGTTTTAAGTTCCACGCCTCTTTGAGCTTTTGGAGCGCTAAACATAGCGCCACCGAATCCGGGCCGCCAGAAACTCCGACAATCACTTTATCAGCCTTGGCTAAAAGTGAATATTTTTTTATTGTGTTTTGAATTTTATCTAAAAACATAGCAATTTATGAACTTGTAAGGTGGGAAAAATTGATTGCCCCTTGCCTAAACGCTCGTAAATTTTGTCGCCAGTCTCGCCTTCGGCGGACGGCTCCAATATTTACTTCGCAGGCTTCGGGGTAATTTGTCTACGAGTAAATAAGGACAAATTAATGGCGGCGACTGGATTTAAACCAGTGACCAATCGGGTATGAGCCGAATGCTCCATCGGGCTGAGCTACGCCGCCGTAATAAGATTTTTAATTTTACCACAAAATTACCAAAAATCAACCTTAACGCCTTTGAGAATTAGAAAAATTCTGATAATCAATGCGCTTTATATCTTCGTATGTCTCTGAAACAAGCACTTCTTTTAAATATAGCGCTGACCAGGTAGGTATACTTAAAGTAAACTCTCGTATTTCCCCGGATTTTTTACGTTCTAATAACTTTTGGAATTCGTCAAATTCACTTTTAAATATTTTTTCAATCTGTTTAATCAAAGCTTTACGATCTTCTCCTTTAACCAAAAACGGAAGCGCTCCTATTTGCTCTGCATCATTTACTGGTTTAATTGCCACATACATTGCAAAAGTTGTCGCCTCAGTTATGCGATTCCAATTTTCATTTTGCTTTGACACGAATTTATTATATTCAACTTTCTTTCCGGAAAAATTCTTTTCATCAACCAAATACGCTATTTTATAAGCATTATCTTCCATAAGCAACAATACGCTGTAAATATAGCGGCTTACGGGTTTCATCGTAGTAGATTCCGACTCAAGAAGCGGTTTCTCCATCAAATTTCTTGCTTTTTCAAAAAATTTTGCCTGTAAATTAAGGTTTTTAATAAGCGCGCTTGAGGGGAGATTTTCCGTTGGGACTTTGGCAGCATCCCTGAGGTAACCCAAAACCAAAGCGTAATCTTTAAGAAAATCAGAAGGTGTAATTTCCTTAGCCGCAAATCCGCAAACTGCGATAGATAAAAACAATATAACTAAAACCGATACTTTTTTCATATTATTTTATCCTCTAACTTAAACTATGCAATAAATAAAAGATGCGTTTTGAAAAAAGCACATAACCTACGGCAAGAGAATTTAAAGAAGCAATCAATACAACCGCAGCCGCGATATCTTTAACCAGCTTTATCTTAATGTGATACTCATCGGTAAGGATATCCATCATAAGTTCAATCGCGGTATTAAAAATCTCTGCCATAAAAACAAAGGTGATAGTTAAACAAAGAACAGCTAACTCTAATCCATGTAACCCAAAATGGACTCCTGCCAAAAATGCCAGGCTACCTAGAATAAAAATAATACGCATATTACGGTGGTATAAGAATAAGTAAGTTATACCACGAAAGGCAATATAAAAACTTTCCCTAAAACCGTGAAAACGAAAAATGCTACGGATGATTTTTTTTGCCATTATTTTTTCCTGTAGGCATCAAGGTATGAATCACAATATATTTGTTTATTTAATATTACTTCTGCGGCAATCAATGCATCCATAAGTTCTTTATCTTTCGGATCAAGGATTGCTGCATCAAGGCCGCATGCTACTGCCATCGCAAGAAAAGTACGATTTATCAATGAGCGCGTACACGTCCCCTGAGAAACATTACTTAAACCAACTACGGTTTTTGGGCTGGGCTCGGAAATAATTTTAAATTCTCTGATACTTTCTAAAATTTCACGGATTTGGCTCTGGGCAACATTAACCGGTAAAACTATCGGATCAAGATAAAGATTTTCCACAGGAAATCCCTGATCGCAACAAAAAGAAACGATCATCGCCGCAAGTTCAAGGCGCTGGTCCTTATTTTGCGGGATTCCTTTAGCGCTCATCGTCAGGCCGATAAGCGAACTGTTATATTTTATAGCTAAAGGAACTATAACGCTGAGTTTTTCTTCATCAGCGGTAACGGAATTGATAATCGATTTATTTTTTATCACCTTAAGCCCGGATTCGATAACCTGCGGCTTACTAGAGTCAAGCGCCAGCGGCTTATCTGTTACCTCCTGGACAATTTCTACAAGCCATTGGATATCTTCAACCGGTTTTCTTGATGCCGGGCCGCAATTAATATCAAGCGCGCTTGCTCCTGCTTCAAGTTGCTCTAGAGCGCATTTCTGAATAACGGCTTTATCTTTAGCCTTGATGGCATCGCCGATATTCTTATACATTCCGTTGATCAGTTCGCCGATTATAAACATTAATTTGCCTTCTTTTACTTGTATGGGAAACTAGGGGACGCTTCGGTAGTTTTGTCAAACAAAACTACCGAAGCGTCCCCATGTTTTTATTTATCATCTCGATTGCTTTCGGATGCCGCATAACTAACATATCCGCCCCTGCCTGTAATAACGCAACAGCTGTAACAAACTCCCAGGCTAATCCACGCTCAGTCTCAGATCCCCATCCCGGAAATTCTTCCGAACTAATACGCGCTTCTTTAGCGCGCCAAGTTTCCTGTCCTACAAAACAAATAAAAGGAGAAGCAATAGTTCTATCTCCGGCTAAAGCCGCAAGCCGCGCGCGCTCCATTATAGAATAAGCATACTCTAAACCATAACCAAGCGAGCCGATCGTAGGATTAATCACAATCCTTTCAAGCGGAAGGCCCATATCCGAAATTAAAATATTAAGCTGTTTTGCAATATTTATATCAATCGGAGATTCTGCGATAATATTATGCTCATCGGCAAGCACTGCGGCAACAAGGGTTTTATAATTATCCTGCACAGCACTTCCAATAAGGCAACGTTCATTTTTTGCGGCTTCACAACAAAGCGGCAGCACTAAATTATCTTTAGCATCATCCCCGCAACCCGAAATTATTAACGGAACATCGACTTTTTTAAGCAGCTGGCTGATAAATTTTGCGCAGGCTTCAGGAGGCTTATTCTCAAAATCAGGGTGCGCACCCTGTAGTTTTACGCATAAAATCTTTGCTTTATATTCATTAACGCATTTTTCTGCCCAACTAAAAGGATCTTTAAGGCTGCCGGCAAATACTTTATCAAATTCTTCCGGCCAATCAAGCGGAGCAGTATCCCAAACCTCAAAAGCCACTTGCGGCTTCTTCCCTATCTCTATTTTATGCGCACGCGTTCCGCCTTCAGTCTTGGTTGCACCTACTGAAACTACGGAAACACTGCCTGCCTCTATTGCCATATTTTATCCCCCATCTTTCTTAATGCTTCTATTGATATACTATTCATATTTAAACTTTCAACGGAACTACCTTCACTACTTAACTTAATAATTTCTTCATCCCAGGGAATAACCCCGCAGAAATTAACCCCGTTTATTTCAGGAAATTCTTTTAGTTGATTCCGGATACGATTTAGCAAAAGATATCTTTTACCGATTTTAATTTTTAAATTATCTGCAAGCGCTAAAATTCTCTCTGCGCTTTTTAAACCGACAACAGTATCATCTGAAACAATAAGCAAACTATCGCAACTGCGCGTAGTACGCCGCGAAAGATGCTCTAAGCCTGCCTCATTATCAATAATGATATAATTATACTCCGTAAGCAGCTTATTGACAATATTTCTTAAGACATTATTTACGTAACAATAACAACCCGGTCCTTCGGGCTTTCCCATTGCCAGCAAATCAAACCCGTTACCTTCTGCTAAAGCGGTGCGTAGCTGATATTCAATAAATTTTTCCTTAGACATCCCGGCAGTAACGGATTCAGGATGCGCTGAGACCTTATCCAGAATCTCTCCCACCGTATCTTTAATTTCTACGCCTAAAGCTTCATTTAGATTGCTATTAGGATCCGCATCTATCGCCAAGATAGATGATTTCTTATTTTCCCTTAATAATCTAACTAAAAGCGCAGCAATGGTAGTTTTTCCTGTGCCACCTTTACCAGCTAACGCGATCACATAACCCATATTTATTTTTCAACCGCGTAGGTTGAATTGGTTAAAATCCGTATGCGGGAAAAAAAGCGCGGCCATATACTCATCCATATAACCGGACTCCGTAGAAAGTTCTAAATAACTCATCTTCTGGGCGATATCCTGCGCCTTATTTGCAGCCTGCTCTGAAAGTAACGCCTGCCGCGCGCCTATCAAAGAACTATTTCCCATAAAAATAAAACGCTCAAGGGGAAAATTCGGCAATAGCCCGATCTTTATTGCGCTTTCAATATTTATACTTGTGCCAAATCCTCCGGCAATAAAAAATTTTCTTATCTGGCTAAGCTTTATATCCATATGCCTGGTGAGAGTTGCAAACGCTGCGTAAATTGCGGCTTTTGCGCGTTTGATATTTTCAATATCCGCCTCAGTAATAACAATATCCGCCACAGCATCTGCTTCTTCTTTATATGCCACTACAAATTCCTTGTCAATTTCACCATCTCTGACGCGATCGGATTTTTTAGGCTCAAGCTTACCGTCTTTATCCATAATTTTCTCATGAAGAAGCTCGGCAATTATATCAATATAGCCTGAACCGCATATACCGCGAGCCTTATCATTACCGATAGTTTCAAAACTAACTTTATTGTTATTAATTTTTACTTTCTGAATTGCCCCGCGGCTTGAACGCATACCACAGCTGACGCCAGAACCTTCAAATGCCGGGCCGGCAGATGCAGCGCAAGAAACAAGAAATTCTCTGCTTCCTAAAACTACTTCGCCGTTTGTTCCTATATCAATAAGTACTGATAGATCTTCTTCATTATCTATATTACATGCAAGCACGCCTGCTGTAATATCGCCTCCGACATAGCTTGCCACTCCCGGAACGCACCATAACAGGCCGCGAGGATTAATTTTTATCCCTGCCTCTGCTGCGCGAATAACCGGAACAAAATTAGCAGTCGGTATATACGGATCGCGCCTGATATTGCTCGGGTCAATGCGCAGAAGTAGGTGTGTCATAGTAGTATTTCCCGAGCAAACAAAAGCAGTAAGATTATTTAAATCTATGCTATGTTCCTTTATTAAATCCTGAATTATCTGATTTATTCCGTCAATAACCGCATGATGAAGTTTCTCAAGGCCATCCTGTTTTTGCGCAAAAATAATACGCGTGATCACGTCGCTTCCAAAGGTAGCTTGTTTATTATAGGCTGCCATTGTGCCTAAAACCTTCTTATGATTAAGGTCTACAAGCTGGCCGGAAATTGTTGTTGTCCCGATATCAAAACAAACCCCGTAATTCCGTCCTGAAGTATTACCGGGTTCAATAAGCACTATTTCCGTAGTGCCGTTTCTCCTGCCAAGAGTGACTGTCACTTTCCAATCTGAATCACGTAACAACTCTCCTAGCTGGCGGATATTAGCTAAACCTGTCTGCATGATCGGTATATCTTGATGCATAATAATTTGCCGATAGATCCTATCAAGATCGCTTACAGAATCCTGCAGGCTAGGCTTAGGCAACTCAAGATAAATTTTTGTAGTAAGCGGTAAATACGCGAAAAGTTTCTCTGTAAGAACTGGTTTAGGTATCTCTATTTCTTCTGCCTTAGAAAACAAATCTTTCATGCGCAATTCTGTATCTTGCGCAGATTCTGCCCGTAGATCAAGCCGGGAAGTAGTTGGAATCTCAACCTCCAGGTCACTTTCTATTGAAGCAAGACAGGCAAGATAAATATTTTTCTGGCGTTCCTCTAAAGTAATTCTTCCGGTAGGCTGCGAATAAACATTACCGCTTTTTAGGATAACCTTACAACGGCCGCATACGCCATCTCCGCCACAGCTTGAATTAACAGATATACCGGCAGAAATCGCAGCAGAAAGTATCGTAGTCCCGCGCTCTACTTCGACAGTTTTATTGTCTGGGAAAAATGTTACTTTAACCTTATTCATAAAAGTAAGGATTTTATCTGAATCTGGTCACAGGTCACTGGTAACATGTAACCCGTTAATTAATATTCTTCAAAAACGACGGTATGCCTGCTGCTTCTTTTGGCCCGACGATAACTTCCCATCCGGATTGCTCCTGAAGGTCACCGCTCATTACCGCCAGATATCCCGGAATAATAATGGATTTTTTTGATACCGAGGCCTCAACTTCAAACTTCTTCATTGCTTCGGTGATCTTTTCAGCGTTAAATTTTTCCGCTGCCCAGGCGGTAAGCACTGACATGCCTTCAGTATCTACGCTTAAAATATAGGAAGGAATTTTACTCGCCTCTACTTCTCCCAAAACCGTGTAATAAGAAAGTGAGAAGTTCGTAGTCACAAGTAACGGAGAGTTTTTATCGGTTTTGCCTATAGGATAAAGCTTTGGCTCAATTTGCAGGGGTTTCTGCGGATCAGTATAAATATTCTGACGCAACGTCAATAAAGAAAGAACGCACGCGGGATCAAAATGATTTAACAAAACAATTCCGGCATATTTAGAAATATAGGTTGCCGCTTCTTCTGTTTGCGCATAATTATCGGATTCAGAGGTTATGGTTAAAAAAGGATAACCCAGGCTGCGTTGAGATTTTTTTAAAGAAAGACTGCGCACTTGTGTTAAATCCAAGATTTTTTGCGCTACCGGTTTAAGGCCGGTATCAACTACTATCTCTTCAATTCCTTCTTTAGCAAGCGTCTGAGTCAACTCTGATAAAGAAGAAATATCATTACTCTCTGCAACTACCGGAACTTTAAACTCTTTAATCACTGGTAATAGGCTGGATAGATTCTCTTTTGTAATCTTATAAACCAGGGGCCTACGGCCAGATGACAAAACAAGCGCTTCTTTAAGAGCAACCGGATCCTGGCTCATTAAAACTAAGTTAAGCTTTGTGTTTGCTAAAACAATTTTTAAGGCATCAATGAATCTTGATTTAGCCTTCTCCTGTTTTAAGGCAATTAAATCTACGGAAAGATGCTGGCCAACACGCTCTAATTGGAAATTATTTATAAGAGCAACTTTCTTTTTCAGCTCCTCGTCAGATAAACTATCCTTTAAAATAAAACCTATCCCGCAAGGATGGTGAAATTTCTCTTCATGGCGAAAAAGCACGGTCTCATTACCTATTTGAAGTTTTGACTCACCCTCACCTACCGTTATTAATCTTATCGGGGGAAGGCTTGAAGCCTCAAGCCGAACTTTAGATTCAGGGCTCAGATAAGGGCATTTTTCAATACTTATTGATTTTTTTGCAAGCTGCATGGCAAAAGCAAGACAAGTCGCAAATCCGCATTCACGGCAGTTTGTTTTAGGTAGAAGCTTATAAATGTCTAATCCGGAAAGTGCCATACTAGGTCCTCGGTTTTAAATACTGGCTATAGATTCAATAAATAACTCGCTAATCTTTTTTGTTTTATATATCTTTTTGGCAAGAAGCTCGCTTTCTTTATGCGTTTTAACCATCTCCAGAGAATTCAATAGATCTTTTGTAAGGTCGATACTGATTTTACGGCCTTTTTTATTTTCAATAATTTCAATATGTATATTCCTGGCATTAAATTTTTCGATATTTCCTTTTCCATAAGTAGCTCCGGTAGATAATTGCAAGCCGTCTATCAAGCAGGATTTGGGTTTTTTTGTTGCTCCCCAGACTTTAACCTGCATTCCAAAATATTTTTTTGCCTTTAATTTTTTAATTGCGTGCTCACCGGCTAATATCCCGATAACTAAATACGGGCCTAAGTGGCCGTGAAATTTTATTGCTTCGCTTAGTTTAATTTTATGTTCCATTGGCTTACAGGGACACTTTTCGTATTATCCGTAGGGCAGGTTTAAACCTGCCCTACCTTTGGCTTATTAATTAAACTCGCAAAATACCCTGCCCCAAAACCATTATCTATGTTCATTACTGCCACGCCGGGAG
The DNA here is from genome assembly GCA_919902045.1 of Omnitrophica bacterium GWA2_41_15. Taxonomy (GTDB): domain Bacteria; phylum Omnitrophota; class Gorgyraeia; order Gygaellales; family Profunditerraquicolaceae; genus CAKKSP01. Next base: position 12,405 of record CAKKSP010000031.1, read on the forward strand.
AACAGCCGTTTAGCATTGTTAGGAGCGCGGCCAGGCCCTTAAAACTTGCTCCGTATCCGCAGCTCGTAGGCACTGCAACAACCGGCACGCTTACTAAACCGCTCACGAGGCTAGCCAATGCCCCTTCCATACCAGCCACAACAATTACCACTCTTGCTTTGCGTATCTTTTCAATATGATGCATCAGACGGTGAACGCCTGCTACTCCTACATCGTAAAATTTTTCTACTTGATTACCCATTGCCTCGAGCGTACAAACCGCTTCTTCTGCAATCGGCATATCTGCAGTTCCAGCGCTTAAAACCGCGACTAAACCACAAGGAGTATTCTTTTTTGCCAGGCGCCAGGCAATTTTAGCCTTAGGATTATATTTTAAGGAAGGAAAAAATTTTTTAAGATAACGTTGCGTATCTATTTCAAGTTTAGTCAGTAAAAGATCTTGTTTATTTTTAATAAATGCCCTGCAAATCTGTTTGAGTTGGCCTTTTTCTTTTCCCCGGCAATAAATTACTTCAGGATACCCTTTACGCTCTTGACGAGCAGTATCTATCTTGGCAAAACCTAATTCACAAAATCCTTTTTTTGCCATCGGGATTTTTTATGGGGATTGGCTGCCTTTGAATATGACAACGAGCAAAACAATTATCGTAATCGTACACAAAAGATAAAAATCATTAAAATAAATAAAATCAAACAGCTTATCGCCCAGAGGATATTTACCGGCAGTACCTTCTTTTGCCAGATCCGGGCGAAAATTCCGGCGGTACTCTTCAATCTGCTCTTTTTTAAAACGTAAGTATACTCCGGCAATTTTATAAGCAGGGATGGTCCCATTTTCTGAAAGATCCATTACTTCCCGTTCGGAAACCCCTAACATAAGAGAAACATCCCGTATCGTTATCAATTTTTCTTCTTTAGCGGATTTTGTCATAGATAAAGTTTAATGGCTGATTTTACCCTGTGCAATCCAGGTATCAATCGCCTTACGTTCAAATTTAAAATTTTCTCCCTCTTTAACCGAAGGAATGCGGCCGGTATTAGCCAGATCCATTAATGAATTAAGCTCTACTTCCAGATATCGCGACAGCTCATCCGCAGACATTAAATCATGCAACATCTGGCAATGACCTTCAAAGATGGCGCCCTCTGTAACATTAAGCCGCGCCGGCATTATTTCTCCCTCAACTATAGCAGTAGGTAGCAATGTCAGGCGCTCGCGCGCTATAATTCTACCCTTGACTCTTCCCCCTACAATTACATTATCTCCGATTATATCGGCATTTACTACTGCTTGCTGGCTTATAGTCAAATTACCGCGTGTTTCCAGGTTTCCTTCAAATTTTCCGTTGATACGTAAAGAAACCGGATCCCTAAAACTAAGGTTTCCCTGCATAGAGGCGTCAACATCCATAATCTTCTCGTCATGCTTTTTCTTACTGAATGCCATAGGGGTTCCTCCTATCTTCCAAAAACCCTCGTTTCAAGATAGCGTAGGAAAAATAACGCCATTAATGTAAAAATAGTGGCTATAATTCCTCCGCTGTAAAACCCGCAACCTACTGCAAGGCCAATACCTGAAACCACCCATAAGCTTGCCGCGGTTGTTAACCCTTGGACACCTGCATTATTACGCATAATCGCTCCCGCGCCTAAAAAACCAATACCGGTAATCACTCCGGCGGCTATACGGGTAGGATCAAGCGCTACTTTGTCTTTATATATATCAAAAACGTATAACGATGTCAACATAATAAGGCAGGAACCAACACTAACTAAGATATGCGTGCGTAATCCCGCATTTCTTCCGCGCCATTGCCGCTCAAGGCCAATAAGCCCGCTCAAAATAGTAGCAACCCCCATACGAAGAGTAATAGAAAATACGCTAAACATGTTTCCTCCAATCTTTCAACTAATCTAAATTAACCCCCAGATCTAAACCGCTTCTCTTACCCTTACGAAAAAGATGATAACCAAAACCTGCTACCATAGCCGCATTATCCATGCATAAAGATTTTGAAGGAAAAATTACTTCTATTCTACTTTTAACTACAGAAGCCTGAAATTTTTTCCGTAAATAATTATTTGCTGCTACTCCGCCGCCTACTACCAGGCGTTTTGTCTTTTTTAATTTACAGGCTGCCAGGGATTTTTCAACAAGAACATTACATACTGATTCCTGAAAAGACGCCGCAATGTCACGGGTAACGGGTAACGGGCAACGGGTAACGCACCCCGTATCCCGAACATAATACAACACCGCAGTCTTTATCCCGCTAAAACTAAAATCGAATATTCCTTTCGTATTGCTACAACGGAATTTTATCGCCTTAGGATCACCCTTAACTGCCGCCTGTTCAATCACCGGCCCTCCGGGATACCCAAGACCAAGAATCTTTGCCACCTTATCAAATGCCTCTCCGCAAGCATCATCATGAGTTGAGCCCAATAACTTTATTTTATCGTAATCATCTACTTCATAAAGGCTGGTATGCCCTCCTGAAACTAATAATGCCGTAAAAGGAAATTTAACAGTTACGCCTTCAAGAAATCCTGCAAAAATATGGCTCTCAAGATGGTTTACTCCGATGATTGGTTTATCTAAAGCCATACTTAAAGATTTAGCAAAAGAAATTCCTACTACAAGCGAGCCTAACAACCCCGGGCCGCAAGTTACACTAATCAACCCGATATCCTTAAGTTTAAGCTTTGCTTCGCTAAGCGCAGATTCTACTACCGCAGTTATAGATTCAAGATGCTTACGCGAGGCAATTTCAGGGATCACCCCGCCGTATTTTTGGTGGAATTTAAGGCTTGAAGAAATAACATTAGAAAGGATCTTCTTGCCGTCTTTCACAACAGAGGCAGCTGTCTCATCACAAGAACTTTCAATTCCTAAAACATTCATAAGTGTCCCCTGTTAGCCTGTTATCTCCGAAACAAAAACAAACTTGTACCCCTCTTTTTCCATTGCCGGCAGCATCTCTTTAAGCACAGCTAATGTATTTTTACGGTCATGGCCAATACCTACGGCATTCCCATACATCCGGGCGCGCATTTTTAACTTATAAAGCTGGCCGCGGATATATTCCGGATCACTGTTATTATCTAAAAATATATTCCGCTTTACAGCAGGCAAACCGGCAAGCCTTGCTTTCTCAATCACTACAGAATTGCCTGTAACATAACTATCTAAAAAATATAATTTTCTTTTTTTAAGCTCCTTAAGAATCGTTTCCATCGTAGGCCCATCCGACGTAGCTTTTGAACCCATATGATTTGAAACACCCCTTGCAAATAATACGCTATCCAGGTCATTATTTAATATCTCCAGGATCTTAGAACCGGGCATCGCAGTAAGTAAAGTATTATTTTCAAGCCGATATTTTTCATTCGGCTCCATAGGTAGATGTAGGATTATCTCTTTATTACTTTGATGCAAAAACCGCGCTACTTCCTGCGAATAAGGTAAATTAGGTAATATCGCTGCAGTAAACGGCTGGCGGATTGATTTTGCAATGGGGATATTATTAAGATTATACCCCCAATCATCAAGCACAATGGCGATTTTACCTTTTAAGACAGCAGCTTTTGGGGCCTTTATAGCAGGAGTGATCTTTTTTCGCTTTTGAAAAATTACAATCAATACCGTACTTTCAATTACAACTATTACAAGCAGAATAAAAATCGCGATCCAATATTTTTTCATCTATGGTTATTTGCTGCGATAAATCCTTATTGCCTTAATCGCATCTATGGCATGCATCAGCTGGTTATCCGATTTATAATCAAACGCATCTTTTTCTTTTGATTTCGTTTCCACCTTTTGAAAAGCTTCTTCTTTTATTTTTTCTTCTTCAATATCAGAAACTTTTAATTGCTTAATCAAACCATCCTCAACTACGATATCCGGCATCACACCCTTACCATGGATCTCTTTACCGGAAGGAGTAAAATATTTACTGGTTGTCAGCCTTAATGCCGAACCATCGCTTAATGGCACTATCGTCTGCACTGATCCTTTACCAAATGATTTAATGCCAATAACCACGGCACGCTTGTAATCCTGAAGGCAAGCAGCAAGTATCTCGCTTCCGGAAGCAGACCCTTCATTTATCAATATTGCCACGGGTAAATCAAGAATAGGAGCATTTGCGTGGCTTACAAACTCCAGATTTTGAATCGATTTACGGCCTTTTGTATAAACAATAAGTTTTCCTTTTTCAATAAACTGCTCACAAATCTTTACTGCCGCATCAAGCAACCCCCCGGGATTACTACGCACGTCTATAACCAAAGCGCTCATCCCTTCTTTTGTCAGCTTATCAAGCGCCTTCTTAATATCTTCCGGGGTATTTTCGCTAAATTCAACCAACCTTATATAGGCAATCCCGTCTTCAAGTATACGCACATCCTTAATATCCTTGATAACAATTATGTCACGGGCAATCTTAAATTCTAGAATCTTACTTTCTGATTCACGCAACACAGAAATATTTACAAATTCACCCGGCTTTCCGCGCAATCTCTTAATTGCTCCGGTCATATCCATATCACGGGTAATTTCGTCATTAATTTTTACGATCTTATCTCCGGGTTTAATTCCGGCTTTCCAGGCAGGAGTATCCTCAACAGGAGTTACCACTGTAAGCAGGCCGTCTTTCATTACTATTTCAATACCCAGGCCGCCGAATTTTCCTTCTGTATCAACTTTTAACTCATTATAATCTTCCGGCTCTAAAAACTGGCTGTGCATATCAAGCGATGATAACATTCCTTTAAGCGCGCCATAGATAAGTTTTTTGGAATCTATCTCTTCGTAATAATCAGTCTGAATAATCGCTAAGGCATCAGAAAATAGCCCAACTTGTTGATAGAGTTCAGCTTTCTTCTTTTTGTTGAGCACTTCCGATAAAGCAATGCCACTTACTGTAAAAATAACTATTAAAATTGTTATAAAAATAATTTTCTTACGCATCTTTAAGTCTCCCCCGTAGAAGCTCCTGTAATATTTTAGGATTCGCTTTTCCTTTTGTCTTTTTCATTACCTGGCCAACTAAAAACATCAGGGCGTTTTCTTTACCATTTTTAAAATCCTGCACCGATTTATCATTCTCTTTAATTACTTCTTCAATTGAAATATTCAAACTTGAGGTATCGGAAATCTGAACTAAATTCTTTTCCTGGATTATTACAGAGGCCTTCTTTTTTGTATCAATCATTTCTGTGAGTACGATCTTAGCAGTAAGATGGGAAATCTTATTGCTATCTACATAATCTATAAGTTCAAGTAAATTCTCCGCAGATAAATCAAGCCCTACCAAGCGACAGTTACGGTTATTCGCCTCTGAAAGCAGCGGCCCGATTAATAAATTAGCTACTTGTTTTTTATTTTCTTTGGGATACTTACGCATGCAATCTTCAGAATATTCAGCATCTTTTTTAGAAAAAACCAGAATTCCTGCATCGTATTCACTAAGGCCAAAATCACGCATCAGGCGAACCTGCTTTTCTTTAGGTAATTCAGGAAGCGCTTTGCGGATCTCATCAACTTTTGAAAATTTAATTATAAACGGCGGTAAATCCGGATCCGGGAAATACCGATAATCCTTAGCTTCTCCCTTAGAACGCATAGAATATGTTTTTGATTCTTTGTCATCCCAAAGCCGGGTTTCCTGAATAATTTTTTCGCCTACTCCGAGCGCTCCAACTTGACGTTCGATTTCATAAGTTAAGGAATCACGCACAGCGCGGAAAGAATTTAAATTTTTTAACTCTGATTTTATTCCCAACTTTTCTTCGCCCTTAGGGCGCACAGAAATATTAGCATCGCAACGTAGAGAACCTTTTTCCATATCGCAGTCGGAAATATCAAGATAGCTAAGAATACTTTTTAAATTATTCAGGTATTCGTATGCTTCCTGGGGAGAATATAAATCCGGTTCGCTTACGATTTCAAGTAACGGCATCCCGGTGCGATTAAAATCCACCAGGCTCATCTTATCAGCGTGTATGAGTTTACCTGCATCTTCTTCTAAATGCACGCGCTTAACACGTATTCTTTTTGCGCCGCTTTCAAGTTCAATATCAACAAAGCCATTAAGTGCAAGCGGCAAGTCATATTGCGAGATCTGATAGTTTTTAGGAAGATCGGGATAAAAATAATGTTTGCGGTCAAATTTAGTGAACTCCTGAACCTGGCAGCCCAAAGCCACTGCTACTTTAATCGCCGCATCAAGAAATGACGCATTAAGTACAGGTAAAGATCCGGGAAAACCTAGGCATACCGGGCAGACTTGTGAATTTGGCTCTGCGCCAAATTCCGTAGAACAGCCGCAAAAGGCTTTGCTTTTTGTTTTGATCTGAACGTGGACTTCTAAGCCAATTACTGGTTCGTAGTTCATAAAATTGATTTCGACCTACGCGGTCGGAAATTCGACCGCGTAGGTCAATGCTATAATTTTGGTTCCTCGTTGTACCACGGTGTTGCCTGCTCATACGCCGATGCCACCTGAAAAATCACCTCTTCCGCAAAAGGCTTAGCGAGAATCTGCAGGCCAACCGGAAGCTTACCTTTTGTAAAACCACCAGGAACGGAAATCGCCGGAATTCCTGCAAGATTAGCAGAAATAGTATAAATATCTGAAAGATACATCTTTAAAGGGTCACTTGCTTTTTCACCGATCTTAAAGGCCGCAGTCGGCGAAACCGGCGCAAGTATAGCGTCAAAATCTTTAAAAACCGCGTCAAAATCATTTTTGATCAACGTGCGCACTTTTAAGGCGCGTAAATAATACGCGTCATAATAACCATGCGACAATGAAAATGTGCCTAAAATTATCCGTCGCTTTGCCTCTTCACCAAAACCTTCTCCGCGTGTTTTGTTGTACATATCGATTAATCTATTCTCTGCACTCTGTCCCCTGTCCCCTGCCACCTGTCCCCTGTCGCCTATGCGTAAACCATATTGCACGCCGTCAAATCGCGATAAATTAGAGCTTGCTTCGGCTGTGGCAACAATATAATAAACCGGCACGGCATATTTTGTATTCGGTAAACTTACTTCCTGATAAGTCGCGCCTAATTTTTTAATCTGCTCAAGCGCCTCAGAAAAAATATTTTTAATTTCCGGATCCATCCCCTCAACAAAATATTCCTTGGGGATAGCAAATTTCATCCCGCGGATATCCTTGCCTAAGCTTGCCGTGTAATCCGGAACTGCCATATTAACAGACGTGGAGTCCATCGGGTCATAGCCGGAAATAACATTCATGACCAGCGCGCAATCACGCACGTCTTTAGTCAAAGGCCCTATCTGGTCAAGGCTTGAAGCAAAAGCAATCAGGCCATAACGCGAAACCCTGCCATAAGTCGGTTTTAACCCCACTACTCCGCAAAAAGATGCCGGCTGCCTGATTGAGCCTCCGGTGTCTGAACCTAAAGCTGCAATTGCCTCATCAGCTGCCACTGCCGCAGCAGAACCTCCTGATGAACCTCCGGGAACACAGGCTAAATTCCAGGGATTGTGCGTTACTCCAAAAAAAGAATTTTCCGTTGATGAGCCGAATGCAAACTCATCCATATTAAGCTTTGTCTCTAAAATTAACGCGCCTGCTTCTTTTAATTTACGAATTACTGTAGCATCATAAGGAGGATTAAATCCTTGCAAGATCTTAGAGCAGCATTCAGTAGGCATTCCTTCGGTACAGATATTATCCTTTATGGATATCGGAATACCATTAAGTAAACCGTCTGTTTTTGCAGGAGTTTGGGAGGAAAATTTCAGGTTTTGGCCATTAAGCCTAACATAAGCTTTTACTTTGCTTTCAGTTTCGCGAATTCGCTCTGAAAGCGAAAGCAAAATATCTTCAGATTTAATTTCTCGGCTGTTTAATTTTTCACGCAGCTGATGCGCGCTGAATTTATATAACTTTTGGCACGACAAAAGAAGTTCCTTCTTTATGCGGAGCGTTGTTTAGAACCTTCTCAGGCTTAAGTGAGGTTTTAAGTTCATCCTTGCGCAACACGTTATTTACCGTCAGAATATGGCTTGTCGGGCTTACCTGTGAAACATCCGCTTCTTTGAGTTTATCGATAAAATTAAGGATACCTTCAAGTTGGCCGCTTAATCTTGCCAACTCTTCTTCTTTAAGCTCAATTCTTGCCAGCGCTGCCACATATTTTACGGTATCTTTAGTGATTTGCATAAAGTTTATCATAACATCTTTGCCCAATTTGTCAAATACATCAGAACTAACTAGTCATATAATCTCCTGCTAATTCTGCTCGCTCAGTTAGATTTTGCCCTTCGGGCACGCCAATGATCTTTCGCAGCTCGGCGGCTGCAGAACTCACCCCGTCTTCTCTAGAAGCCGGGGTTCAGACAGCTTCGCCGTCCCAATATTACCCCTTCGGGGTATTGGGATACCCTCACTGCTCAAGCTGCTTTGGCTAAAATCTAAATTCGCTCGCTAGAATTGACACGAGATTATATATATTACAATCAACGGGTGCCTGGACAACTTTTGAGCGGGACGTGTAGGCAAGGAGCGGGCATGGTTCCCTTCGTTTTACTTATATAGGAGAGCGACGCAGCCTACCCCGAGCGAAGCTTTTCCACGCTGGGGAAAAGCGAGCGTTCCCGAGCAAAATTGTCCAGGCACCCGTTGACTTATAAAATCTACTTGAGCGAACAGAATTGATAAGAGATTATATAAAAATGATTTACTAAAACAGTTGGTGTTAGAATAACAAAAAATCATAGACAAAGACTATAAAAACGCTAAAATAGGTTATTCTAATGACAACTAAATCTAAACGCGAAAATCCTAAATACTCTCTAAACAAATCCGGCGAATTTGTTATCAGCGAATTTGATAACGCAAAGCCGTTTGCCAGTTTCCTCCCCGGCATCGCCGGAAAATACGGCATTCCGATGTGGGCGTTTTATGTTAACCGCGGCCAGGCAATTGCCAGCTTCGGCACCAGAGATAAAGATCACGCGATCATGGAATATTTCCCGGCTAATAAAAGCTGGGAATTCACTCAAACTTTAGGATTTAGAACTTTTATAAAGGTTTTCAAAGGCAAAAATTTCTCATTTTACGAACCCTTTCGCCAAGACCTAAATAGCCTCAATTATAAACGCACTAATCGCATGGAGATCACCTCCTACGATCTGAAAATTACCGAAACCAACCTTACCCTCGGCTTAGAAATTGAAGTCAAATATTTTACTATCCCGAATGAACCTTTTGCAGCCTTAGCAAGACAAGTTACTATTAAAAACCTCTCTTCAGCACCCAAAAAAATCCAGCTTCTTGACGGTATGCCGCAAATCGTCCCTTTTGGAACAAACAATTGGTGCCTGAAAAAAATGGGCCGCACAATCGAAGCCTGGATGGCAGTTGAGAATTTGGAAAATCACGCCCCCTTTTACCGGCTTACAGTTGATCCTGCTGATCGGCCTCAAGTAATCCACATCAAAGAAGGAAACTTTTATCTTGGTTTTACCGAAGAAGAAGATAAAAATACACTTATTAAACCTATCGTTGACCCGGAAGCAATCTTTGAAAATATAAGTGATTTTTCTTATCCAAAGTTATTCATTGAAAAGACAAATTTTCCTTATCCGGCCGGGCAATTTGGAAAAAATAAAATGCCAGCTGGATTTCTACTCTTAGATTTAACCCTCAATAAAGGCCAGACAAAAACTTTATCAGCTCTTGCCGGATATATGGACAACATGCCGGGTTTAAACGCTTCACTTAAAAAAATAACAACTCCTGGTTATCTTAAACAAAAAGAAGAAGAAAATCGCAAACTTGTTGAAGATTTACAGCAAGAAATTCATACGGAAAGCGCAAAACCTGAATTTAATCTTTACGCAAAACAAACTTATTTGGATAATATTCTGCGCGGGGGATATCCTGTAATTTTTGAAAACTCTACTACCAATAAACTCTTCTATCTTTATTCCCGCAAACACGGAGATCTTGAGCGCGATTACAACAGATTTCAGTTACAATCAGCGTATTTCTCACAAGGAAACGGTAATTACCGCGATGTAAACCAAAACCGGCGCTCTAATACCTGGTTTAATCCCAAAGTCGGCGATGAAAACATAATTACCTTTTTAAATCTTCTGCAAACGGATGGTTATAATCCCCTAATAGTCAAAGGCGTCCATTTCATTCTTGATAATATCGATGGTTTTAAAAATGAGCTACTTAAAAACATCGACGGACAAATTGCAGAGATTATCCTCAAAGAATTAAAGAAACCTTTTACTCCCGGTGAAATCATTATTTTCTTAGAACAAAATAAGCTCCGTCTTAAAATTTCCCATGATGAATTCCTAAAAATCCTCATCTCTTTCTCTCACATGCAGCAAGATGCCGAACACGGTGAAGGATTCTGGATCGATCACTGGACATATAACCTTGATCTTATTGAAAATTACCTTGGGCTTTTTCCGGAAAAATTAAAAGAGCTTATTTTTGAGAAAAAAGTTTTTACTTACTATGATAACACGCATATAGTCAAACCGCGCAGCCAGCGCTATGTGCTCTGGGAAGGCCTGCCCAAACAACTTCATTCAGTTACCACAGATGAAGAAAAAAAAGAACTTATCTCGCAGCGTAATCATCTCCCCCACTTAATCCGCACACAATACGGCAAGGGCGAAATCTATTACACTACTTTGGCAGAAAAACTTCTCTGCCTTTTAGCTAATAAAATCACCTCTCTTGACCCATCCGGATGCGGCATTGAAATGGAAGCAGATAAACCAAACTGGTTTGATTCACTTAACGGCTTACCTGCCCTCTCCGGCTCCTCACTTTGTGAGACCATTGAGCTTAAAAGGTTAATTCTATTTTTCATTAATTCTATAGAAAAAACAGGCGTTGAAAGTATCTTGGTAGCAGAAGAATTACATGACTTTTTAAAAGAAGTTGCTAAGCTCCTGAAAGATTGGCAGGCGCAAAATATAAATGAAAGAGATTTTATTTACTGGGATCAAAGTAATACCGCAAAAGAAGAATTCCGTTTAAAAACAAAACTAGGATTTAGCGGCATAACCCGTGAAATCAAACTTGAATGCCTGAAAGAACTCTGGCAAGCAGCAATTTTTAAAGTAGAAAATGCAATTAGTAAATCACAAAATAACGGCATATTTACTGCTTATTTTATGCATGAAATTAAAGATTATGAAAAAATATCCGCCTCGCATATTAAGCCTTTAAAATTTATCCAAAAGAAACTCCCGCTTTTTCTTGAATCACAGATGCATGCCATGCGGATCTATGACCAAAAAACAGCCAAAAACATTTATGAAAAAACAAAAAAATCATTACTTTTTGATAAGAAACTAAAGATGTACAAAGTCACTGCTCCGCTTGCCTCTATGCCTGAAGAAATCGGCCGCTGCCGGGTATTTACTCCTGGCTGGCTTGAAAATGAATCAATATGGCTGCATATGGAATATAAATATTTACTTGAAATACTTAAGCAAGGGCTTTACGAGGAATTTTATGCGGATATTAAAAACACGTTTATACCATTTCAACCTGCCAGTCGTTACGGAAGAAGTATCTTAGAAAACTCTTCTTTTATTGTCAGCAGCGCTTTTCCAAATGCCAAGCTGCACGGAACAGGTTTTGTCAGCCGCTTATCCGGCTCAACTGTTGAGCTTATTTCCATATGGTTAGCGATGAACGTCGGGAAAAACCCGTTTTACCTTGATAACGAAGGAAAACTAAATTTAAAATTTGCACCTGCTTTGGCAGGTTGGCTGTTTGTTCCTAAAACAAATACCTATTCTTTTAATTTTTTAAGCAATATCCGCGTTACATATCATAATCCTGGCCGCAAAAATACCTTTGGAAAAAATGGCGCAAAAATTCAGAAGATATCTTTTTCTGATGCAAACGGCTCACCCGTAGAGATCAATGGTGATTCTATCCCCTCTCCATACGCTCTACAAATCCGAGAACAGCTAATTAAAAAGATTGATATATATTTGAGGTAGGGGAGGTTTAAACCTCCCCTACACTCTTGTCATTGCGAAGCCATGCGTAGCAGGGCTGAAGCAATCTTAAAGGATAGATTGCTTCGCTTCGCTCGCAATGACAGTTTAACTTGTTGTGCAATTTATAAATTTACCATTTGTGCACCTTGAATAGCTTATAAACTATGCTATACTTAAATTAGAAAATTTGAGTTCCTACTGATAAAGGCAAACCAGCAGTAATGCTGGGACCCCGCCAAAAAGATTGGCGGGCCCGCCGAAGCATTGTGGCGGGGCAAAGTCATGAGCCCTTAAGAAGATTAAGGGTGGTCTGGCCGCCAAAGAGGTAATAATTTGATACCCTAAGGCCAACCTTAGGGTTTTCCATTTTAAATACCCCGGCGATTGCTGATATCAGATATAGCAGATCGACCGGGGTTTATTGTGCAGAAAGCACACACCTGCCCCATTCCGATTGGGCAGGGTGTAATAAAAGAGGCAAAAATGATTGCACAGACACACAAAATCCAGCGCGTAGTAACCTTCTTGAACCGTAATGAGATTGATTTTTTGGACAAATTCGGCAAGGACGCGCTCTTCTCTACCGGATCTAAACTTTCCAGGGCCAAGCTTATTGCCTGGATGGTTGATATTTTAGATCAGCTTAAGGTCAGCGGTAAAGGTATCCGTTCTGAAAAAGATTTTGAGCAGAAAGTTATTGAACTTTTAAAAAAACAGAACCCACCTGCCACGGAAGGGTCCCCCCTGCCTTAATCGGCAGGGGCAACTTTAATCACAGAGGTGAAAGGAGAAGAGATTATGAAAAAACTTATCCTCGCAACACTTTTAAGCATGATAATTTTAAGCATGGCAGGCGGATTGGCTTTTGCTGAAACAAAATCATTGGTAGTTTCCTGCACTATTCCGGCAATTCCAGGTGTAAATGTTCCACTTATTGAGGAGCAGAGTGTAAGGCAAGCTGAAGTTACTCAAACCGAGGTTATTGAAGAAGAAACTAAACCCATGCTGTTGGTAAAAACTCTTTATGATCGCTAACCTTAGTAGGGCAGGTTTAAACCTGCCCTACACAGCTTAATTGGTCTTTTCTTATCTACTCAGTTTTCCTTACAGGGATATTATGCTGGTATATCGCCCCTTCGGAAATCTCCACTTCTTTATAGATAGGAACGAGCGGTATATATTGCGCAGGTAAAGTTGCAATATCAAGCCTTAGAGTATGCTTACCTAATTTAGGCGCCTTAAAATAATACCTTCCGGAACTATCCGTCTTAGCTTTGCTTCCGTCTTCAAGCACCAAAACTACATTTCCAATGCCTTTTTCGCTTGAGCCGATCTTGCCGTCTCCGTCAATATCCTGAAAAACATATCCCGAAACCTCTGTGCGGCTTGCAATACCAAAATTTATCTCGGTTATTTTGCCGTTAGTTATCGAAACTTCCTGAACAGCCGGGCCGGTTAAGCTATACCCTCTTGGCAAAGAATCATTATCAATACTTACCGTTATTTTCCTTGCCCTTATCTTATGAAAACTATAGCAGCCGAAAACATCGGTAACTGCTGATTTCTTTTTGCCAAGCAATATTTTTACATTATGCACAGGAGCCTCATCACGCTGACGCAGGCCGTCTCCGTTTGTATCTTTAAAAACCATCCCCTGAATTACGCCAACCGGATCCCAACGCAATCCGGTATCCCAGGAATAACGCATCCCGGCGTAAAAATTAGCATCCACGCGCTTTGTAACATCCGGATTATCCGCCCATACGTTACGCACGCGCATATTCGCATAAATTTCCGTATCCGGCTTAGGCCGATATGTAAGTTCGCCAAAACTGTCTAAATAATCCTCTCCGGAAAGAAAACTAAACGTGGAAAGCGAATCTTCCTCGTCTCTATACATCGAACGCAGGCTAAGATAAAACGGCGTTTTAGAGATCCTTCCTTGCCAATCTAACCCTGTTTGATAAGCTTGCGGGCTGCTCGTTTCATCGGTAATTAAACCTTTTGCCCAACTATATTCCTGGTCAAAGAAATAATTCAAATTATCTATCAGGTTAAACCTTATTCCGCCATAAAGTTTATTACTATAATAACTCATAGCAGGAGAGCTAAAATACTGATTATAATTATACCGGTAAGATATATACGTATTCACCCGCCTGATCCAATCAAATCCACGGTATAACCCTAATCCGGCATTATGCGACCTAAAACCCGCGACTCTTCCCAGATCATTAAGCAAAGAATAATCCGCACGCACACTGGTAAGCGGATTGATCTGATAACTAGCATTAGTACTAAGATCTTCGTTTAACCGATTAAGATTATCGGGGCTTGCAAAAAGCCGGTCTCTGAATACGTCAAGGCGCGTAGAAATACTTAATTTTTCCGTGGGGTTATAATCAAAATTAGTCAACATCCCGATCTCTCCCTGCCTCCAGCCCATTCCGGTCATAGATTTGAATGAAACAGCACTGCAACGAAATTCGTTACTTAGGCTGGCATGAGTAAAACCATAATTACTCTTTAAAAGATAGGCAAATGTATCGGAATCAAAACCCACCTCATAACCAAGCTTCCATTTTTCCAAATTATTTTCACCCTTGAAATCATAACCATAGCGGTTAAGATCAACGGGGCGGTCGCGGCCTGAACCCTGGAACACGCTTCCTTCATAAAGCTGATTTTTGGTAGGGGTGAATTTGAGGTCAAATCCGCTAAGAAAAGAGTTATTTAGTTTGCCTAAACCGGGTGAAAGGCCAGCATACCTGCCGCCTCCTTCCCTGCCCCAAAAAGTCGTATAATTAATTTTATTATTGAATGCCGGGGAGGAAAAATTTACTCCCCGCAGATTGGCTCCGGAAAAAACGATATTACTTATTCCGGGTGAAACATCAAAACCATGCAGAGAAAAATCATTAAAACCCCAGAGTTTTCCCTTGGTAAGGCCCATACTAAAATAAGTTACATCCGTAGTAGTCTGTGAAGTACTTAAAGATAACCCGGAATCAAACAACCCGTAAGGAGTTTCTCCGTCAAGGTTAAAAGCATGCCCCCAGGAATAAGAAGTGCGTTTTAACGATCTATCGAATCTTCTGCCGGTTTCAAAAGAAGACCATTCCACATTATAACGCAGCCTGAAATTGCCCGCCCTTTTTTCTTCTAAAAGGTTCTCCTCTTCAACTGTCGGGCCAGCAGCTTTTTTAGGCATAGTCATTATCTCTACTGTCCAGCGCCCCTGGCTATCCCAGATATGAAGATAGGTATATCCTAAATTCTCACCTCTTACCAGAAGCGTGTTGCTATCTTTACGCTGCACCGTGATAATATCCGGCTGGGTAACTAAAAAACGCTCTATACCCCTACCTGCAATATTTAAAGCATTTCCCTGTTCAATTTCAATTGGCTGGGTAATATTCTTAAAACTATCCCCTAATTCTATGGTGTATTTTGCTGAAGTTTTTACAGGGAAAGCCGGGCTAACTACTTCAGAAGGCGGCGGTAAAACAGAAGATTTTTTAATCTTAGGAGCAGTTACTTGCTCAGGTGGCGGGAGAATTACTGTTTTTTTAGGAGAAATCTTTTCTTGTCTGAATACGCTGGGTTTAGGCGTAGTCGGTTTAATTACAGGAGGACTTGAAACAGAAGACTCTGGTTGTAATTGAGGTTTTACTACGGAAGTTTCCTCAACAGGAGTTCCTCCTTCAAGCATCTGAATATATTGTTTGGCTAACTGGCTATCAGGATTAACCAGTAAAGCCTTATGAAACTCATCTAATGCCATATCCTGCCTGCCCTGCTCGTGAAACTTCACTCCGAGCTGGCAAAGATATTCAACCATCATACTTTCAGCCCAGGCATAAGGCAAAATAGAGTTTAACAAAGCTAATGTCAAAATTAAGCAGGAAAATCTTTTTAGCATTAAAGCAGTTCTCCTACCGAAATAATTTTTCCGTTCTCTCCTATGCTGATCTCCGCTTCTTTAGTGATTGCCGGACCACGCCCGAGTTGAGCCTCTTCAAGCACTTTTCCGATATCAACTGTAATTACTAAATGATATTTTCCTTTTGGTAAGGGTTTTTTCCAGGAGCCGGTAAGTTTTGCGGAATCACCGGCAAAGGTATAGGCTTCGGCAAAACCTCCCCGCGCTAAAATCATCCCCGCGTCATCCATAATATTAAATGATGAAGCAGTAGTAATATCGGTATTACCCGAGTTCTTGAAATCAAGGCTGATATTTAAAGGTGCATCTTTAGTTGAAGTAACGGAAAGATTGGTAATCTGCGCTTCACGGTTAATTGTTCCTGCCGGTTCAATATAAAATAACGCGCCTATGCGCACCAACATCCCCAGATTTGCGGTTTCTTTGACATTTGCCGAACCCATCAGGCTTTCAAAAAATAATACCGCATAATGCGCGCCTTTTGCATCCTGCGGCACACGCACAGTAAAATTTAAAATCTGCCTGCCATAAGAAGGAACAACAAAATCAGAAAGCGAAGTAGTTACCCAGTTTACGCAGGAATTTTTTGTAGAATCCGGAGGCAAAAATGCTTTGCTTCCGTCTTGAGGTGCTGTATATTTCCAATCTTCAAGATATACTTTTACAGTTACTGATTCTTCGGAAGAATTCTCAACTTCAATTGATCCGCTCTGCGATTGGCCTTGCGGAACTATCATGCGCACTTTGGTGGGATTTATACGCAAGGAGGCTGCTTCGACATTTGCAACACCAATCAAACATAACGCCGATACAAAAAAAACAGCAATTATATTTTTCATCGTGTTATTCAATAGTAAATTCGCTTTCCTTAATTAACGCCGGCTCTCCTTCTAGATCAAAACTAACAACTAAATTATATTTCCCTTTAGAAATTTCTTTACTAAATTTAATTAACAGGGGCACCCAGGTTTGCTCCGGCATATAAACTTTTTTGATCTTACCTCTATCAACAACTATACCTGCCGCATCCATTACATAAAATGACGGCTCTGAAATTATAAATGTATCTCCGGCATTATGTAACTGTCCACGTACATTCTTGGAAGTAAAACTTAAATCTTCTAAAGCAATATTGTGCGTCTTGTTAATTGTCTGCACAAAAAACGGCACACCCATACGCAAAGTCAAACCCATGCCTTCCTGGCTTACTGCATCAGAAAGCTTTTCAAAAAAGAGTACAGCGTTATAACCACCTTTGGCATCAGCTGGGACTTTAATTTCACAATTTACGGTTTGGGTTGCACCCGGGCCAAGCTCAAATTCCGCAGGGTTAACTATCATCCATTTACCGCAAGAACGCTTTGTCGAACCTAAAGGCTTTAATTCTTTTAACCCGTCAAAAGGTTTAACATATACAAAATCTTCAAAAGACGCCTTTACTCTTATCGGAGTAGTCCCAATATTATCCACACTAACTTTATGTGTTACGGTTTCACCTGGTTTAACAGAAAATACTCTTGCCTCATTCTGATCAGGACGAACTTGCGCAAAAACATATGAAGCCGTAGTAAAAAATAAAGTTGCAATTACTAAACCGATAATTGTCTTTTTCATTCAGGCCCCTTTTGTGTTAATCGCTCCGCCATATTTTGCGGCGGAGCGATTTGTTTATTATAACTTTAATAAATTAATAAATATCAACTTTAATTTTTCCTTTATAATCGGTGCCTCCTGCTTGCGTTGCAGTAAAAGGCTTTGCACCTATAGCCTTACTAGCATCATCCCCAGTTGCAATTCCTACATAAACCCTCAACCAACCTTGATTTGCATAATAATCTGAATTGACAAGAAAACCATTCTTTAGCAATACAGAAGTTGCTGGTAGCAAGTCTTGGGTCTTTTTATCATCGTTAGGGTCGATAATTGTTTTCACATATGACAAAATTACATGCTCACCAAAATCAAGATCTCCTTCATAACTATAAGCTATAGTTTTTCCTGGAACATGCCCTCCTCCAGACCAACCATTATCAATTGCAAAATAAAATTTTGGTAAGTAAATTCCCAAGGATTTGCCAGTCTGAGGATCTTTTGCTTCTTCTAAATTACCGAAAGCCAAATCAGTTGACTCTACCCAATCTCCGCCCGCTGCAGGAACCTTGCTTATTTTTGCCATAAGAGTTCCTGGAGGAAGGGAAGTTGTAACATCTATGGGTGATATTTGCGCCATAGACATTGACGACAACACAACCGTAAACCCTATTATTGCTAAAATTAGAATAAATCCTTTTTTCATGTTTAAAACCTCCTATTAATGCTTATTATACTCTACACAACCAGAAAATAAATACTTTTTTATCCGAAAACCACCTCCTTAATGAGCAGATAACTTATGGAGTTTTGTTTTACTTCATGCGACATAAGTTATAGTCTGCCTTCGGCAGACGTCTGCGAATTAATCCCGCAGCCTGTGCAGAAAGCACGCACCAGCCTATTCCAATAAGGCTGGGTGCTACGCAGTAAATTTCGTAAGAAATTTACAAGTGCTCAGGCAAGGGAAATCCAATATTTTTGTTTTATCAAGTGACGCTTCTTAAATATCAATTTTAATTAGGCAAGAAGTGTCCCTAAAATATCCTTATTTTATTGCCCAAAACAATAAAGCTTGCCCTGTCTTGTTTGCGTATTATAGCCAAGAAAATACACCTTACCACTATATACAACTGGTGCACTTTCTTTACCACTCTCAAAATACGCTCCTGTTTCAACTGGAGTATAACTCCATTTTTCAATACCCGTGTTTGCATCAAGTACTAGCATTTTATACTGCTGAACAATGTATAACAACCCACTAGAAATCGTACAAATACTACCACCTTGGCCCAAATAACCACTTTGCCATCTTTCAACACCCGTATTTACATCTAAAGCACCGATATAAGTATTGCCCTTAAAGTAAAGCAACCCATTAGCAACCGCTGGAGTATCAATCGAAACAGCGCTGTATCTCCATTTTAAAGTTCCAGTATTAGCATCCAAAGCATATAACATATCACCCCATACAATATCTATCGTGCTAAGATAGAGAATCCCATTACTTACAACCGGGGTATCATTACTTTTCTGTTCCGGCATACTATATATCCACTTCACTGCTCCATTATTAACATCAAGAGCATAAATCTCTGGAGAAACTACAAAATACACCATTCCATTAAAAATTGTCGGTGTGCTAAAAGAAGCTCCTGGCCTAAAATTGTAAACCCATTTTAATGCCCCTGTATTAGCATCTAAAGCATAAAATATAGAATTCGGATCAATTAATAAACTTTGACAACCAAAATAAACTATGCCATTATATACAATAGGCGACGTACAATATCCCTTAACATCATATTTCCATTTTAATAACCCTGTTACAGCATCAAAAGCATAGAAAGCATTCCAGCCTCCGATATAAATAATATTGCCTACAACAGCTGACGATGAATAGAATTGGCATGTTGAACGATTACCTACATATGACCACTTAACACTGCCAGTAGTAACATCAAATGCGTAAAGTTTGTTATTGCCACCTATATATAATACATTATTCACTATTGTGGGAGCATTTCGCACTATTGAGGTTTGAACGTCATCAATAAAATTATAACTCCATTTTAAATTCAACGGAAAAGTAGTCGGCCCATTTGGATAATTCCCGGTCCTGCCTAAATCATATCTATACATTGCCCCATCTGAAGAAATCACTACATTTGCAACAAAATTTAATCCATTACTTGTACGCGAATTTACATAAACCGTCGCTTTTAACGTTCCGCTTGTTATACCTGACGGAACATAAGCTTTTATTTGTGTATTAGACCAAAGAGTATATGATGTAGCTTTAACAGCTCCAACCATCACATAACTTGTGCCTTGGGTCGCGCCAAAACCATAGCCGTTGATAGTAACTAAAGTGTTTACTGTGCCGCTTGTAGGAGAGATTGAGCTTATATAAGGAGAAGTGATTACGGAAACCGTATAATTACTAGATGGATTATACGCGCCAAAAATACCCA
Organism: Omnitrophica bacterium GWA2_41_15; assembly: GCA_919902045.1. Taxonomy (GTDB): domain Bacteria; phylum Omnitrophota; class Gorgyraeia; order Gygaellales; family Profunditerraquicolaceae; genus CAKKSP01. Next base: position 32,440 of record CAKKSP010000031.1, read on the forward strand.
AATGCATAATACCAGCGCTGCTTCTGCCATACCAAATCTGGTCTTTTGTTAATCCTGAATTTGTACTATATCCAACACGAGCAAAACCTGGATCAAGAAGATAAAGATTCGGATTTCCGGTTAAAGGCGTAACTGTTATACAATAACCCTTTCCTGCTTCGGCATTATACCTATACCATTGGCTCTGATTATAGGGGACATTACCACTGCTTGCTGATAAATCTACCCCTAACTGGGTATCCAACCCCGCCCATACTATAGTTACAAAACTAATGCCTATCCCGATACCAAGGATTAACCCGATTATCTTCTTCATCCTAGCTCCTCCCCCATTTCTAATTACTTCTTTTTCCAAGACTTCAACTAGTAAACCAAATAGTCCGCAAAGTTTAGACTATCTTATTACTTTTTATTATCATAACCATAAACTGGATGTGAAGTTTTTAACGAATATTTTCCGACACACAAATACCACATAAAAAAAGCAGATGGAATTATTATGACAACCGAAAGTAACAAAACCAATCCAATCCGGGAAAAATACTTAAAACTTAAATACGCTAGAAATTGATATTGTAAAATATATAATATCAAAACTACAATAAAATTGTTCGTGAAACTAGAATATAACTTGTAAAACAGTAAATTCAAAAACGTAAACGGAGCGCCAATAACTGATAAAATCCAGCCTGATCCAACCAGCCCATTACCTTTCCCATAGTAAAAAATAACAACTATTGCTACAGCAATACTTACTAATGAGAACAATAAACTTACTACAATCTTCATAAAACCCCCGCTGTATTTTATTTATTACTTCGATTATCGGCTTTATATTCAGCAATAGCTTTATTCATCAATTCTGCTGCTTTTTCTTTGCAATTATTTGCAATTAAGAGATACCCTCCTGTTTCATTCCTAATTATTAAAAATTCATTATTAACATAATTATCTAATTTTTCATAACCCCATTTATCAACTCCTATTCCGGAATCAATAGCTTTCTGGGCACCTAATAAATCTTGCGCTGAATTATTATGCCAAGAACCCCAATTCTCACTTGTCCAGCTATAAGTATTGACAACGACTTCTTTACCGGTATTTGGATCGATATCAGTTGTTGCAATAAAACTATGAGATATAGAATTATCAGTTGGAGTAGATGAGTTGAATTCATTATTAATGTAGTACGTATCTAATCCCCATGGATCAGTAAAATTTACCGGATTATTTTTAACATAGCTGTAAAGATTCGGCCCATCAACCATGCCTAATGGATCCCTCGTTATAAACCTCCCTATTTGCGGATCATAGTAACGGTTGCGGTAATAATACAGCCCGGTTTCCCTGTCATACTGTCTTCCCGTATAAAGCCATTGATTAGTAACAGTTCCTTCCTGAAAACGGATATTGCCAAAAGAATCATATAAATAGCTTGTCTGTTTAACACCAGAAGCATCGGTTAGATTAACCACGCTTCCTAATCCATCGTAATGATAACAATACCCCCTTGAATCGCTAATTATCTCATCTGTCCGAGGGCTGTGAATATAGTATATAGGCAATAAACCGTAACCCCAGGGCTTTTCTTTTACAATTTCATTGAAATCATACACATAATAATCAGTCGATGTTGTATACTTACGCATTGCCCGGCCGTTATATCTAAACGTATTTATATTTGTTGGGCTTATGTAAGACTCAAGCCGATCTTCATCATCATACCAAAACTCTTCTTTATAGGTAGAGGTTTGCCTTTGGCTAAGATTTCCATTGTTATCATAAGTATAAGTCAACGCCCCAGGATCAAAAGTAATTTCTTCCTGCGCGGTTGAGCTATTACCTGCCATATCAACTGCCTCTGCTTTAATTGTATTTTGTCCTACTTTTAGAGGAACGTAATCTGCAATGAATTGCCCACCGTTTGCTATTGCGTCAATGCCGTTTACCTTTACCGAAACAGGACCAGAAATCAAACCCGCTACGTCAGTTGCCACGCCTTTTACCTGTACCAACCTTTGCGTTGCTTTAGATTGCCAAATAAGCTGATTCAGATTGTTATAAGTATAATCAATCAATAAGCCGTTATCGTTTAAGTTCATTCTATTGCCTACTGCATCATAAGTATAGTTTATAGATGAGGGCTTGCCATTAAACGCACCTTCCTCTTTAACAAGCTGGCTTATTTTGTCATAGGTATAATTCATCGTGCCGTTAATTAAACTTACAGTTGTCCTGCGAGAAGCAGCATCATAAAAATAATTAAATCTTGAAATATCATTACCTGAAGAATCCTTATTTATAAGCTGCGTAAGCCTGCCAATATTATCATAAGCATAAATAGCAGTTGCGGCATTTGGATAATTAAGCTGTGTCCTGCGCGAGAGCTTATCATAGCTAAATTGAGTAATTTTTCCTTCAGGCGAAGCAATCCTAATCAATCGATTAAGGTTATCATACCAATAAGAAACTCTACCGAATCCCGTTATATATAAACCAGTGCGATTTCCGCTTAGATCATAAGTATAACTTAACACTGTGCCATCTGAAGTAGATTGGCTCTTCAACCGGTTTAGTTTATCGTAAGTTTTTATAATCGTATCAGTCGAGTAATTTTCCTGAACAATATTGCCTACTTTGTCAAAAGTGTATTGAAAATACGTGCCATCAAGACAATCCATACGCCAAAGTCGGTTCAACCTATCATATTTATAACTAGCATTTTTACCTTTAGCATCCCTACGATAAGTCAAATTCCCTTGAGAATCATAAGTAAATTCTACTATATGACTTTGGGCATCGGTAATTGTAATTAACCTACCCATAGAGTCATAAGCGTAGGCTGTTCTATTTCCTTTCGCATCAGTAACGCTCAATAAGTTTGCTTTATTCAAATGCATCTGATTTGCCGTATCATAAACAGAAGTCGTTGTATTTCCAAGCGCATTTGTTACCGTAAGCAAATTACCAAAACAATCATAAGTGTAACTAGTTTTATTCCCCAAAGGATCAGCTACCGAAGAAAGATTACCGTTTTTATTATAAGTACTAGTAGTGTTACTCAAAAGAGCGTCTTTTACATTTAAAAGGTTTCCGTTTTTATCATAGTTGTATTCTGTAGAATTATTTAATGCATCTGTAACTTTTATAAGCCTTCCTAAGATATCATAAGTATATGATGTGTTATTACCTAGACTATCCGTCAAGATAGATAAATTACCATAGGCATCATAACTAAAATAGGTAGTTTGCCCATTTGCATTAGTCGCAGAAATCACTTGGCCGCAAGAATTATACGCATAAGTTGTAACTGCGCTTTCAGGATTTACTGTTTGGATTAAGTTGCCTTTCGCGTCATAGCTAAAAACGGTAATATTGCCATTGGCATCAGTAGCAGAGATTGGTTGATTATAAGCCTGCTCATAAACATAAGTGGTTTGATTCCCTAATGCGTCTACAATAATTGTACGGTTACCTTGAACATCATAGGTAAACGCAGTATGATTAGCGTTCTTATCATAAAAATCAACAATATTTCCATTGGCATCGTTATTGGTGCTCTCCATTGCTCCCCTTGCATCCGTAATAGACTGTAAAAAACCGTTTGCGTCAAAATTATATTTGTAGAGCTCTCCGCGCTTGTTTATTACATGCACTGTTGACCAGAGATATTCAAAAGTTGTAGTATCCCCTTTAGGATCCAACTGATCATTCACACGGTCATTGTAAGCATAGTTATATTTAAAAATATTTCCTTCGGGATCAACAAGCTCCTTAAGATTATGTGTTATCAAATCATAAGCGTAATTAGTGATATTTGCCTGCCTATCTATAATCTTTATAAGATGCCCATCAGTATCATAGAGATATTGAAGGTAATTTCCGGAAGGGTCAGTTGCTTTTGAAACCATATTATTTGCGCCATATTCCAAAGAGATTTTTCTTCCCGCGGGCTCTGCTATATTAACAAGCCGGAATTTTCCGTTTATGTAACCATAAGTAAGGTCAATACGGTTTGAATTTCTGTCTTCGATATATTGTAAAACTCCAGATAAATCAAAACGGTAATGGACTCCGTATTTTGTTTTTAAGCTAAAACCTCCTGCGTCTTTAGTTAATTTAGAATAATAATTTACAGGCACAGAAAAATACGAACCATCGCCGTTTGGCACATAAATTTCCTTACTGTTATTTTCTCTATATAGCGTAACGTGATCTGAATACTCTTTAACCTTCATAGAAAAAGAGTGTGTCCAGCCATAACCAAATATAAACTCATTATCATCGGCATCAAAAGCGTAATTATAAATTTGTGTTCCTGAAGTTATTTTTATATTATCAAAATGGCTATGTGAAAAATATGATTCCAGAGCAATTCTACCTTCTAAAAGAACAGGATTATAAATATCCGCATAATCTATCTCAAGTGCGCCATTAACATAAATCTTTATATTCGAATCAACTGCTTCAATTTTAATATGGTTCTTATTAACAGGTAAATAAGCAGTCTGTTTTCCCAGAAGATAATAATAGACCCCGTCTCTCCATTTTGTTAGTTCAATTTTTCCATCTGTGTGTATTAAAAAATAATAGCAATCTTTAGGCTTACGCTGGTCATTTGGATCCTCTGCATAGCGAAAGTTTATCCAGGCTGTTTCCCAGCTATAATGATTTCCGGGCTGGATTGTCTGCATATCCAGTTCTAAAGTAAAATTTTTAAATTTTAAATCTGTAGCTGAACGATTGCCTTGCCCTGAATACTCGCCATCCTCTATGACCCAGCTTCCTGCTCCCGGTTCAGGATGCCAACCAGGAATTTCGGAAACAATTTCTGCATTATAATAACGCGTTAAAGTTAAAGGACGAGTTACTGTTGGAATAGTTATATCTTCGCTAGTTAAAAATAAATTTCCGTTCTGGATAATAACCGGTTCAGTAGTTGAAGCAGCGGGCCTTGCAACTGAAGAATCAGAAGTACTTTGACCGGAAGAATTGCCTATAGTCAATCTACCCGAACCACCGCTTCCTGTATAAGTATATGTATTTCCCGTAACATTCTCGCAAGGCTGTGCTCCAAGTATACGTTTAAGTTCATTCTTAGTAACAGATTTATATGTTAATTTATATTTATTAAGACGAATGTTATTCTTAGAAACCACCAGCGCTACGTTGTCCCAATATTCCAAGAATTGATTATATGTAAGGCTAAACCGCTCATAATTTAACCCCGGAATATACACGGAAATCTTATCTTCACTAATATCTTCAATAAGGCAAAAATGCCTATTTCCTGTAATATTCACAATAAGCTGGCTACCTTTAGGTAACAAACGTAAGTTTATCAAATCTGTTTTTAAAACGATTGTCTTTAGCCCTGCCTTACGCGCAGAAAGCTCTATTTCATATAAAGAATTAAATCCTTTTTGCTGATCCGCCAGCTGATTTAATTCATTTATAGCAGAATCTTGCCTTGGTGTACTTAACTTAAGATTAACAAAAGCTTCTTTTAGAACTGCCGAGCCGCAATATGCTTTTAGAAGATCTTTTGTATTTACAGGTTCAGCAAAAGCCTGTACAAAAAAACTATTGCAAACTACCAGTGAGAAAATTAAACAAAACAAATGTATTTTCTTAAACTTCGCCTTCATCTTATAATTTCTCCGTTTTGCGGCGATGTTATCTGAATAACCGGCTTGACAGTATCTAAAATTGCGACAGTAAAAAACGACTCTGACCAATTTCCTGCAAAATCTTTATATTTTACATATATGAACTTTACGCCATCACCGGATAAAATCGTCCAGCTTTTTGTTGTACTATAATTTTCTGGAGCTGACCAGGCACTGTTATCATTTGAGAATTGCATCTGGCTAACACCGCTTCCCAGCAAGCCATCGTCAGCTGATAAGCCTAAAGTAATAGTAGTAGTATTAACACATGGCGTAGTAAAATATAGATTAGCGTTCATTACTTTTATAGAACCGGTAGGCGGAGTTATATCGCTTTGTATTGTCCAAGTGCCTTTTTGCACCCAACCAGAATTAGCACCAGCAAAATCTTTAACATAGAGATAAACGTTCTTTCTGCCTAAAAATGCTGATTTAAAAGTTAGCTGCCAATTTAAGCTAAGAGTATTTCCAACAGCCGTAACAGTTGTCTTTGCGCAATCAAGCCGGCAATAAGTATTTTCTATTATTTGGGCTGAACCAGGATTAAACCCTCCTAACCAAGCAGTATTCGTATCATTCCTTAAATACAGTTTATTGGTACCCCTATCATAATAACCATAAAAACCATTTGCTCCAGAAACAGCTGTATTAATCAAAAAATATGCATATTGGATATTTAAAGATGTATCGGCATCCGAGTACGTAGTAGAAAAAGTTAAAATCTGTTCCGGAGATGAAATACTATTTATTGGCGTAATAGTGCCGATTTGCGGCGCCTGATTCGGTAATACCCAATTGCCTTTTTGGGTTAAATTTTGTTAAGTATTTACGTCGTCTCTTACATAAAGATAAGTTTTTTTTGCTCCGGTAAAAGGGGATTTTAAAGCTACTTGCCAGTTTATGGTAAGAGTAGTTCCTGATCCAGAAATTGTTGTTTTTGAACAATCAAGTTTTCCAAAAGAGTTTTCGATAATATTACTCGAACCCGGCGTATAACCGCCAAGCCAGGTAGATGAGCCGTTATCGTCGCGTAAATATAAAAGATTAGTATTTTGGTTATAATAACCTTCAAAACATTGGGCAGCAGATGTGGAACTGTTTATCAGGAAATATACATACTGGATATTCTGCCAGCCGTCAGCATCAGTATAAGTGGTAGTAAAGTTTTGATAAACATTAGCCTGGCCTGTTCCTGAAGAAGGGGTAACTGTACCGTTTACTGGTGTAGTATTTACAGTAATGGTGCCTTTTTTAGTCAAAACAACAGTTTTGTCTACGTCATCTTTTACTGACAGATAAGTATTATAAAGCTTACCTGAATAAGCTGGTTTAAAGGTTATACTCCATTTAATGGTCAGGGTATTGGTTGAGCCGGTAACAGTAATAGTAGCGCAATCCAATTTAATATAGCTATTCTCAAGAATACTAGCTGATCCAGGGGTATAGCCAGTACCCCAGGAACTGTTAGTATCATCGCGTAGATACAAGAGATTTGCATTTTGGTCATAATACAGGTAGCAAGAATTTGTAAGCGCGGTTGTGGCTGTGCTGATTAATAGGTATGCTTCTTTGAGATTAGCCCAGCCATCAGCATCAGTATAAGTAGTGGTAAAGCTTATAGAAGTACTGGGTAGCTTTGTTCCTGATGAAGGAGTGATTGTACCAAGTACGGGTGAATTGTTGACGATACAGGTGCCTTTTTTAACTAATGGGGCTACTCCTGCTGTATCATCTACTGCGGAAAGATAGGTATCGTAAATCTTACCTGAATAGGTACTCTTAAAGGTTATATTCCATTTAACGGTTAAAGTACTGCTTGAGCCGGTTGCGGTAGAGGATGCGCAGTTTAATTTGACATAGGTATTCTCAATAGTATTGGCAGTCCCAGGTTTAAAACCGCCAAGCCAGGCAGTATTGGTGTCATTACGCAGATATAAAAGATTTAAATTTTGGTCATAATATAGGTAGCAAGAATTAGTAAGCGTAGTTGTGCTTGTGCTGATCAATAGGTAAGCTTCTTTAAGATTTTGCCAGCCATCAGCATCAGTAAAAGTAGTAGTAATGCTAAGAGCAACATTAGGAGCTGTAGTTATATTTGAGGAAGTAATAGTGCCTACTGCAGGAGCTGCGGCAAAAACGTTTACCTGAAAAACAAAAAGAAATACCATTAAAAATATAATTTTCAAGAGGAACAATGGATGTGGCAATAAACAGCCACATCCATTATCTTTTATGAAAACTTTATTAGTATGGATACCCACAATAATTACGGCGTAAGTGAAATCGTTACCTGGCCTGAATACTGGCCATAAGCCTTCAAATTAGTAATCGGAGACGCTCCCGTAGCATCATCAGCAACCTTTCCAGTAGCAATACCATAATAAATCCTTAACCATCCACCAGCTAAATATGCTTTATTATAAGCTTTGCTATTACTGTTAGCATAAGTTACTTTTTCTATTTGGGTGCCGGCAGTGCTGCTAGTCTGCTTCATAAAAGTAACATTTATGTTACTATCCAAGTTGCTTGTTCCGGTTGTGTTTACCATACTAGTTCTGGTATGTGTTACTGTGTAATCTGTTGCGTTTGAGTTGATCCCTACATCTACCGCATAATAAAAAGGGGCGGTAAAAATACCTAAAACAGGATCAAAACTAAGGTTACCAAATTCTAATCCTCCAGCTGCCGCTGTCCATACCGTTCCGGTAACTTTTGAAACTGTGACATTCAGCGCATTCTGCTGCGGGATATATGCTTTTATAGCTAAAATTTTACTTTCCGCGGCAAAACAAACTGATGTTATTAACACCAACACCACCACACTTAATACTTTTATTACATTTTTCATTTTTCTACCTCCCATTTTAGGGACATTTCTTAACAGGAAAACTGCTTGTTAAGAAATGTCCCTGATTCAGTTGTTTTTACTTAATTCACCTTAAATCTTTTAATACCCCCTTTCGCTACTTTAAAATTATAATTAAATCTCCGAAATCGTATAAGTAATACGCGTTGCATAATCTCCTGCTAATACATCTTTTGAAGTAGTAAGCTCATAAATCACTTTGAATTTATCAGGAGCCCCTTCTTTATCTGAAACAAAAATCACAGTGTCGTTTGCCCTGATCTCTGTTGCTTGTAAAAACGGCAAAGACCCCTTAGTCTCTAAAGATTCCTGCCGCATCTGAAAAAATTTCTCCGGGATCGCTTTGCCTTCCTTATTTACTAACCCCGAAGGCAGCTGCTGGCTGACCTGATAGCGGCGTCCGGTATTATTTTTTATTTCAATGACAGCTTCGGAATGCCTTGGCGCCTGGCCTATTTTAACATCGCGGAACTCTATATTTCCTCCGCTTTCCGGGCTTACCTTCAATTCAAAAACCGGAGCAATTTCAACCTCTAAAATAAAATTTTCTAAAATATGCTGCCCCACCGAATCTTCAAGCAGATATTTAAGCCCTGTGCGGGATTTTCCGGATTTAAGCATCTCCGGATTAATCAAACCGTAAGTAACCGTAAAATTAACAGAATCACTCGATGAAGACGTATAAATTGCTTCCTGGCGTAACGATAACGGAAGATTCTGATTCTGCCCGATTACACTGCAACTTACTGCTTCAAGCCCAAGCTCATTTCCGGATAACACTTCAAAAGGCGCTTCGATTGCCTGCAGAATTTTATACGGTTGGCCGCCTCCGCGGGTAATCGCAAAGTTAACATCAAAAGTTTGAGACTGTGGCCTGTTTGTATCAAGCGTAATAAATTTAGCTCCGGAGGAAGTTTTTATATCTACTCCCCAACCACCTTCAATCTCAACAAAAATATTCATCATTACCTTAACTGATTGTTGACTAGAATCAATCGGCTCTAAAACAAAAGCAATTCTGCCGCGATAATTACCAGAAGGAACCGTAAGCGGAGGTTTGATCAAATATACTAACTTGAAAGAATCGTTTGACCCTGAAGTATTTGAAGTATAGACGATGTTACGGTTTAAAGTCACCACACTTTCATTCTCGGCAGAAAGTGTCCCGAAAGAGTTGCTTCCGCGCAAACCGTAAACAGCAAAATTTGCCGTAGGTAAGACAACTCCTTGATCATTAGTAAGAGGATCAAGCAACATTTGAACTACCTGATATCGTTTTCCGAGGTCGCTTGTAATACTTAAGATAAGCTCTTTACTGACGGGCTTTGTAATACCGCTTACTTTACCAAAACGCAGGTCATTACCGCCGTCATAAGGGGTGGCGCTGAAGCTAAAAGCAGCAAAACAATTCGAGGCGGGTATGATCAGAAGCAGAGCTAACACCAGGAGAATCTTTTTCATTTCAATCTCCTTTTTTGATTTTAATATACATCTGCTCTCTCGCATTGTCAATCCCTTCCTTTTATCCCTTCCTTTTATGACGGATCTCGCTCTTGCCTATCTGAACCCATAAGGTTCCACAAACCTCTATCTTCAGAATCAACAGCCGAAATATTACCACCAGCAACATTAGTACTTTTATCTGTAAACGACTCTGAAGGTTTTAGCCAACCGGATGCGCCGCTTTCCATCGTTTTCTGAGTTCCTGCCTCTTGAATAGCATATACCGTTGTAACAACGATGATAACAACGATTATTAATAGTATTATTATTCCTGTTTTTTTCATTTTTCTTTCCTCGCGCATATATTATAAGCCTTAAAAAAACAAAAAGCCGGCCTGACCCTTTTTTAGTCATCCGGCTCGAAACAATTCCGTGGCAGCTCTGACAATTACCTCCATAATTATCAGAAATGCCGGATTTAAGAGTTTATAAATACTTTGTAAAAGTATAATCTATTTCTTCCCTTTTGTCAAGGGAACAATCATTCTAAGTTAGGCTGCGCCTTCAAGTTCTCTTTCAGCCATAAAGTCCGCGCCAGGCCAATTAGCTTTTCATGTATAAGATGAATCCCGACCTGCTTATAGTTTCCTTTTCGTTCCGGCCTTATCCACGATACCTCCCCTTCTACCGCAAGAGGCTCATGATGATCAGGTATATCAAGCCACATTTTAAGGTTATTTTCCATGGGGATATACCCACTTGTTACAAAACAAATGCCGTTTGCGCTGATATTCAACGTCTGTGCCACATCTTCAGTGCCGTTAAGAGGATTCTGGTACCGCAAAGGAATTTTTACTGCAATTCTTTCAAAATACCTTCGGTCGTTCATTTTCTCTCCATATCTGTGGCTGGGATTTATGTTCAGATAACGCAAAAAGCGTGATCTTAAGAGAATGCATAAACCGCACCATATATAATTTATCTCCGGAAGTAGCGTAAATATTTGCTTTCATCCGGCAGAAGAATTTTTCAACTTGATCTTTATCATTATGCTCTTTTCGTACGTAAAGATAAGGCAGAGGTTTTGCTTCTTTAAAGTTAGGATCGATTTCTTTTACGATACAAACCATATGCCGATTAATAACCCTGCGCACTCCTTCTTTGTCGGTAATTTCTGAAGAAGAAATTATCTTTCTTCGTTTTCCAATTGAAGTCAGGTTTTT
>CAKKSP010000031.1:43740-47017 GCA_919902045.1 Omnitrophica bacterium GWA2_41_15
TAATTTCTGAAGAAGAAATTATCTTTCTTCGTTTTCCAATTGAAGTCAGGTTTTTAAATAATAGGTCGCGCATTTTTCCATTCCAAGGACACTCCATTTTAGGGACATTTCTTGAGATATTGTTTACATGTTAAGAAATGTCCCTGACGATGAAAGTGTCCCTAAAAAAAATACCGGATTGCCAAAAGAAAATAACACATTTTTTCCTTCGGCAACCCGGCTATCCCCTTACCTTCCTGTAAGTTGGCTGGTGGGGACCCTATGAGCTTTGCACTCCTTTATCAAGGAGTGCCATTTTCGGGAAACTAAATACTTTTAAAAACTTTTAATAAAGAGAGCAAAAATAAATCACACCTTTTAGGTGCAATCTAAGTATATCTTATATCTTATTGAAATCAATATACTATTAGGGAGTTTAAGAAAGCGGTTTCATTTGAACTTAAGGCGGGGTTCTTTACGTTGTAACAACCTGTGAACATTAGACTTATGTTTGTAAATAACAAACAAAGCGACTAGTAGAGTTACAAAAAATAATATTTGCGATTGTTTAAAAATCAGCATAATCAATGGAAACGATATACTTGCAATTATTGAGGCTAATGATACGATCCTTGATAATACAAAAACTAAAATCCAAATCAAGAGAACTAAACCTAAGCCCAAACCTAAACCTTTTATTTTTATTGCCATTGCCAAAAATACGCCTAAAGTAGTAGCAATGCCCTTACCCCCTTTAAATTTCAGAAAGACTGTCCAGGTGTGCCCTAATATGCTGCTTACTCCGATTAAAAGGCGCGTTAATTCGCTGGAAAAAATTGATGTTGATTGAGCGCACCAACTACCGATAAATAACACGGCCAAAAAACCTTTAAGGATATCAATAAGTAAAACCGATATTCCTACTTTCTTCCCCAATACGCGCATGGCATTAGTTGCTCCCATATTTCCTGAGCCATAATGCCGAATATCTATCCCTTTAAGCATCCGGCCGAAAATATAACCGGTGGGAATAGAACCAATTAAGTAAGATGTTATTAAAGACAGAATTAAATAGATATACGGCATAAACTAATTCAAGATGAGTTAACCGCGTAGGTAGCTGCGACCTACGCGGTTGATTTAGAGTTATAAAGTAGAATAAATCCTTTACGCACGTAATCTACGCCTGAAATTACGGTAAAAATAACTGCCGCATCCCAGACAAGATAAGAATATTTCCACTGGGTCAACACTGAAATAATTGCTGCCATCTGAGAAATAGTTGTGGCCTTGCCCCAGCGTGTAGGATTGATATCAATATTTTGTTTCACAATAAAGATTACTAAAACCCCAAGCAGTATTATTACATCGCGGCTGATAACAATAAAAATCACCCAAAGTGGGAATCTTATTCCTGCGGGAAAATTGCTGGTAAAAAAAAGGCACAAGAACGCGCTTACAAGAAGAAGCTTGTCTCCTAAGGGATCAAGTATCAGGCCAGCCGGTGACTGAAGTTTAGCTTTACGGGCGATATAACCATCGAGTATGTCAGAAACTACTCCGAGGAAAAATATGGCCAAAGCCAAAAATCGCAGATAATCTTTTGAGGGCTCGTAATAAACAAAACAGGCGATAAAAAATGGGACGCTTAGGATGCGGAATGTAGAGATCTTGTTTGCAATATTCATTTAATCAATCTAATACGCTGCGGCGGCCAATAAATCACCATGGCATTACCCAAAAGATTTTTTGCCGGCACATAACCCCAAAAACGGCTATCTTGAGAATTTTCAGAATTGTCTCCTAAAACAAAATAACTATCTTTAGGCACCAATATCTTCCTACCCTCTAAGCCAAAATCCCCTCTATTGTAATAAGGCCGGTTAAAGGTTGCAACATCAAGCGGCTGATCATTAATATAAATTTTACTATTTCTGATTTCTACGCTTTCACCGGGCAAACCCACGAGGCGCTTGATGAAATCTTTTTTAGGATCCTGCGGGTAAATAAAAACCACCACATCACCGCGCTGCGGCTTTCGCACTGCAGGAAACCTAAAATTAGTAAGAGGCACTTTTGCCCCGTATATGAATTTATTTACCAGGATCAAATCTCCTTCAAGTAAAGTAGTGCGCATAGAGCCGGTAGGAATTTTAAACGCCTGCACAACAAATGTGCGGATAACCATTGCAAGCAGTAACGCTACTACAATAGATTCTACCCATTCGCGTATAACCGATTTTTTTCTTGTGCTCATATTTTTAAAACCTCCAGAAATGCTTCTTGCGGAATTTGCACTTTGCCGAACTGTTTCAGCCGTTTTTTACCTTCTTTTTGTATATCCCAGAGTTTACGTTTACGCGTAATATCTCCGCCGTAACATTTGGCAGTAACATGTTTTGAAAGCGCCCCTACTTTTTCTGCGGCGATAATCTGTCCGCCTGCTTTTGCCTGGATGGAAATCTCAAAAAGCTGCCTGGGGATAAGCTCACGTAATCTTCCCACAAACTTACGCGCCTTAGTAACCGCCCTATCTTTATAAAGAATGCAGGAAAACGCATCGCAAATTACACCGTTTAACATTATATCAAGTTTAACTAATTTTGTCGGCAGATATTCTTTAAATTCATAATCAAGCGAGCCATAACCACGGGTCAGAGATTTTATTTTATCGTAAAAATCGACGATAATTTCCGATAAAGGCATTTCAAAAGATAGCTTTACGCGATCTACCCCCATATATTCACTTGATGCAAATGTTCCACGACGCGATTTTGCCAAGTCACAAACCGGATCAATTGATTCAACCGGCACAATCATCATAAGCGAAACAAAAGGCTCATACATCTCTAAGACATCTTGCGGTTCAGGAAGGCGCGCAGGAGTTTCAACATCAAGCATCTCTCCGTCTTTATTTTTTATCCGGTAAACTACATTAGGCACCGTTAGGATAAGATTTAAATCATAATCCCGCTCAAGCCGCTCCTGGACTATTTCCATATGCAAAAGCCCTAAGAATCCGCAGCGAAAACCCGTACCAAAAGACTGGGATGTCTCCGGTTCAAAAACAAAAGAAGCATCCGATAGTTTTAATTTATCCATCGCATCGCGCAGATTGGGAAAATCCGCAGGATTTACAGGATATACTCCGCAAAATACAAGCGGCTTAAAAACTTTATAACCCGGCAGCGGTTCAGTTGATGGATTTTTTACATCAGTTATCGTATCACCGATAATTATCTCGCGCGCATCGCGGATATTAGCGGTAAAATAACCAACCTCTCCGCAAGTAAGCAGG
>CAKKSP010000032.1 GCA_919902045.1 Omnitrophica bacterium GWA2_41_15
CCTACGCGGTCGCAGGTAGCGGAGGTTTAAACCTCCGCTACTCAACCACCGCCGGAACCACCAGCGCGCGCTGGTCAAGCGACTGGCTCGGCCCTAAATCTTCTTAATCTGCTTCTCTAAGAGCGGCAACTCATTTTTGGCTGTTTCCCAAAGTATTTCTTTATCGATACCAAAATATTCGTGAATCAATTTATCCCTCATGCCTGCCATCTTTTTCCAAGGTATGCCCGGGTACTTATCTTTTAAAATTTTAGGGATATTCTTCGTTGCTTCCCCAATAATCTCTATGCTTCTTACTACCGCATTTACGGTTTTTTTATCTTCTATAAATTCCGAAAAATCCATATCTTTAATAAAGCCTGCGATATCTACGATAGAATCAAGGATATCATCTATATAATCACGGTACTCTCTTTTTTTCATATATAGACTACCTCCTTTAAAATATACTCTCCGATCCTGGGCTTCAACGCTTTCCTGGTTACCAAATCAACTTTAATACCTAATAAAGCCTTAAGATAGTCTTCTAAATCCATGAACTCAAATAATCCCGGAGCCTTCTTAAACTCCACCAAAAGATCCAGATCACTTGTTTTTTTCTGTTCGCCCCTTATATAGGAACCAAACACGCCGATTTCTTTAACTTTAAACTTATTTTCTAGTTCCGGCTTGTGTTTTTTGATTATCTTGTTTATTTCGGGTAAAGTTTTCATAATTTATTTCTCCTCCACCACCGATACTAATCACTATATCCTGTCCATAAACTCGGCAAGTTGCTTTTTTATCTTCTGCACAACAACCTCCAGCTGGCCTTGCTCAAAGAGTATATCCTGCTTTAGCTGTTCATAGTTAGGCTTCATAAATAATCTTGCCCCCTTCTAAAATACGCTTTATAAAATAGCTGTTCGCTTCGTCCAGGTCTATTAAATCAACCGGCTTTGAAAGATATTTAAATAAATCAGCGTAAAAACCAAAAAATGATTGCGGGCTAATGCCTTTGACGGCTAAATCGATATCTCTCGGAGCCCTTCTGCTAATTGAAGAACCAAATAGAAAAACCGAAGAGGCATTATATTTTTTAGCGCATTGCCGAATTATGTTTTGCTCTTTTTTCGTAAGCATCTCTCCTCCAAGCTTAGTTATCGATTACCGCCGGGACCACGAGCGCGCGCTGGTCAAGCGACTGCGCAAGGCTTACACATTTAATCCGGCTCCTAAAATCTCATTCAAAAAACTTGACGGCAAAGCCGCTTTTATTTCTTCAGGTGTATATCCTCGCGCCTCAACAGGTTTCATTATCCTTGCTGCGGCTATCCCCAACACTTCCAGCCGCTCTCTTAAATTCATTCCCTGAAAATTTGTAGATATAATCACTAAATCTATATCACTATCTTCTCTCTGATTTCCCGACGCATAAGAACCATAGAGAATTACGCGCTCAACATTAATTCCCAGGACGCTTAAAATCTGCCTGTACTCTTCTACTACTTCTTTAACCTGGGATCCTGCTTTATACATTCTATTACCTCCAAAGTTTTATTTAAGTATTTATTAGCAATATCTTCTGGATAATTATGAATAAGTTCGGCTAAATCTTCAGGATACCTTGTTACTATTCCTGCGTTATTGATTATCCCGACGAAATCTAATAAATCGCTGGGTAGTTTAATTTTCCCAAGGCCTATCAAGTAAATAAGATCATGAGTTTTGGGAGGGACTTTTCCAGTCTCCTCGCATACAATCGCTTTGCATGTTTTTTCTATGGCTAAATGGCACATAAAAATAACATAGACATAGCGGCCTGTCTTAAGCATTTGCCTGGCCGTAGTCAAGTCGTATTCAACCATATTTAACCAGTTTTCCGTATCTTTCCTCATATTATCCTCTCAAATTTTTTCTACCCATTCAACCGCGTAGGTCGACCTACGCGGTCGCAGGTAGCGGAGGTTTAAACCTCCGCTACTCAACCACCGCCGGGACCACAAGCGCGCGCTGGTCAAGCGACTGGCTCGGCCCTAAATCTTTCAAAATCTTCCAATTTAAGCCTTGGCCCAAATTTATGTTAACGTTACATATTGACAAAGAGTTAGTTGTATAGTAAGATTTAATTAGAGGTGATAAACTATGAAAAATATTAAAGAAGCTAAGAAGCATCTGCAAAAGCTGAGAACAATAATCTCTAAGAACCCTTCCCCAATTTTTAAAATGAGCAAGGAAGACGTTATAAAGACCCTGCGCAAAACCAGAGAAGCCATCTGGGAGGAAAAGCTTGCTGTTCATCATTGATTCTAACGAATACATATTTGCCTTTGGAGCATTAAAAGAAGAAAAAGCCCGCACCCTCTTTAATAAACTGCTCGATAAAACCCATTTCCACAATATTCGTATTCCCCGCACAATATTTGAAGAAGTAAAAAGGAATTTATCTTGGGAGGCTTTCCATGAATTCAATAGTTTTATTACTACTATATCAATGATAGACGAAGACATGGTAGTCCCCTTTGAGATAGTTTTTAAATACGAATCACAGGGCTTTAAACCCGCTGATGCTTTTATTGCCGCATACGCTGAATGGACCGGTGCCGATGCCTTAATTAGCGAAAACCGGCATTTCCTCAGCCGCCACATTAACTTACCTTTTAAGATTCTAACTGCAGAAAATTGCTTGAAGTTCATTTAAATCTCCGTTATTCCACCACCGCCGGGACCACAAGCGCGCGCTGGTCAAGCGACTGGCTCGGCCCTAAATCTTTTACGATACCTTTTTTCTCCCAATCTATGCCGTTTTTAGAGACGGCTTGAAAAATTTTCCAGTTTGTGCCTTGGCCCCAATACCACATTTTAAAAGTTCCTTCGGAGAATAGGACGCTGCCTGGCAAAAGATTATTATTATCAGCGTCGTTCGTATTACCTCTATCCAAAACTAAACCTTGCTTTTGAAAGTGGATTCCGTCGGTAGATGTGGCGCGCATAATCCTCCAGGCAGGCGGTGTGCCGCCAAAACCTGCATACCACATCTGATATACCCCGCCCTGTTTTAAAACTACAGGCGATTGTAAATGTTCAGCATCAAGGGCATTGCCTTGCCCGACATTAAGCGCGAGCTGGTGATTTTTAAAAATTATTCCGTCATCTGATTCTGCGTATCCGATTACCCAGTGCTTGCCGCCGTCATTTGCGGTGTACCACATTTTATATTTGCCGTTATCTATTAAGACGTAAGGGTAAACTACATGAAGAGAGTCAAAACTACCTCTGACACCTAAGGTTAGAGCAACACCTTCTTTGTTCCATTTTTGTCCGTCAGTTGAAGTGGCGCGAAGTATACGCCAGTTGGTGCCGTCGTAGCCGCCGTAGTACATAGTGTAGGAATTTAGGGATTGCTTCGTCGCTTCGCTCCTCGCAATGACAGAGGAATTGTCTGGCGAAGCAATCTCATGAATAACGCTACAACTATAAGCATGCGCAGAATCGAGGCTGCCTGCGCCGCCGATATCTATTGCCAGGTCCCGATCACTGGTTAATATGCGCCAATTCGGTCCTCCGTCGTTTGCAGAGTACCACATCTTTTGGGCGGCGGAGGCTTGCTGTGTAAGACAAGCAAATATAAAAAATAACGTTAGGGACACTTTTAAGCATATAAAAGATTTCTCTCTTAAAAAGTGTCCCTGAAAGTGTCCCTGTTTAATGAACTGGCACATTGAACACCTCGCTTACTTCTGCTTCTGGAATTAAACCTTGGGCTTGCGGCAAGTTATCAGGCAGTCGTAAATAATAAACCGAAAACTGCGTTGTTTTTACGCCTGGGATAAATTGATGCCCTAGCCCGATGCTTAGAAAAACCAACATTAAAGCTGCAAAACTTAGGGACACTTTTCTTCGTAAAGTTACATTTAATATCCTAGAAAAGTGTCCCTGCTCAACTATCGGCTCGGTTTCCGGAACATAGCCAAGCGATTTAACTAATTCAACATCAGCAATGCCTGCCTGATTATTGCCGGAATATTGCAGATAACTTGACCAATTATAATCTGATAAAGTCGCACCGAGCTTCATCCGCAGAGGGCTTGAATGCAACTGCTCGACAGCGCTAATTAAAGAACTGTCCTTATTCACAACCCGGCTTTCAAAACGATTGCTCATAAGATGCCCTGCGCGGTAATATTTTTTGTTAAAATAAATGGCGTAACTTGTATTTATCGCCTGCATAATTTTAGAGATATTATTTGCTTCGCCTGCCTCGATAATAAGCTGATAATATTCTTCAAGCAGGCAATAGGCATATAATTTAAAATGATATTTTGTTTTTCTGGCTTTAATGATCTCAAGAAATTCGCGGTAATCTGCGTCGTCGCGGAAGATTTTTTCGCGGCCGTTTCCGCGGACTGTAATCGCGCAAACTGCGTTAGGTTGGTATTGATTGTTTCTTGAAGACCTTGGCATCTTTCACTCCCTAAAAATAAAAAACCCAATGATTTAGTCATTGGGCCAAATATATTTTTAGCTTCTTCGGCAACCTGGCTCTCCTCCGCCACAGTACTTTGGCGGAGGACCCAATGGCTTTGCGCCCCCTGATTACTCAAGGTTTGCTCTTTCGGAAACTCCATTAATTCTCTTTCTACTTGAAAGTATATCATATATAGATTACGTTTCAAGTGTCAAACATGGTTTTTTTGGTGTCAAACCTTGTTTTTCAACCCTCTAATCGCGAAATCCATTCTTTTACTTCGTCAATATCTGCCGCAGTAGGCTTAAGCTCTAAATATACCATTCAGTATACCATTAGCTAGATTAGTATACCATTCGCTTCCACTTAGCTAATTGCCCTTTGCCAAGACATTTTATTTTTCCGTCTTTTTGCATTTGAAAAAGTACCTTTTTGATCATTATCCGGCTCACTGCGGGACAAGCACGCTCTATATCCGAAATAGAAAACTCACCATGTTGACCATCAATAGCTTTTATAATTGTCACTGTTTTTGCCCCCCGAGCCGATTTTATATTCTCCGCACGATCCTCAAACTCTTTATAGGCTCCTAAAACAGTCCCGAGAAAATAGTTAAACCACGGAATAACATCGTGCTTAGCCTCATGCCAACCTTGAGAGCTCTTGTTAAGTGTTTCATAATAAGTTTCTTTTGATTGTTCAATAATTCGCTCAAGGCTGATATATTTCCCTAACATAAACCCATGCTGATATAAAGACAAAAGTGTCAGAAGCCGCGATACTCTGCCATTTCCATCGCGAAATGGGTGTATACTCAAAAAATCAAGCACAAGACACGCAGTAGCGTAAATATCCGGATATTTAAACTGCACTACGCTATTTTCATAAGTAAAACATAACTGTTTAATCATCTCTGGTGTTTTGTCCGCGCTCACGGGCTTAAAGATCACCTCAACACGGCCGTCTAAATGCTTACGAATAATATCATTGTCTTTTTCTTTCCACTTGCCAGCATCCCATAGCTCACCCCGGCATAAACGATGCAATTCTTTGATTGTTTCCGGAGTAATTCTCAGGCTTTGATATTTCTTGTGAATAAGATCAAGTGCCTTGCGATAACCGGCTACTTCTTCCTCCGACCGATCTCTAGGTTTACTATGGCCAATAACAAGGGGCTTTAAGCGAACCCTGTCAATGGTAATCCCTTCAATACGATTAGATGACTCAGCGCTTTCAATAAGCGCCGTCTCTAAAAGTGTTTTTAAAATCTGCGGCGACTGCTTCATATAAAGCGCTTGCTTACCTTTATATTCCGCAATGGAATTCATAAGCCATACCGCGCTTAAAGGAAAGTCTACGTTATCTCTTTTGAATGAATACATTTTAGTTAACTTTATTGTTCAAGGCGCGAAATCCACTCCCTAACTTCATCAATATCTGCCGCAGTAGGCTTAAGCTCTAAATATTTTTTGTAATATTGCACAGCGCGTTTGGGGTTTTTGCGCCAATCTTCGTAAAGAATCGCTAGATTATAGTAACTGTCAGGATCCTTAGGACTTAAGGAAATAGCTTTCTCGTACTCTTCGATTGCCATCTCATAATTTTTATCGCGGGTATAACCTACGCCTAGGTTATAATGCGTAAGCGCCTCTTGTTCTTTTAAGCGTTTATTTGAAGATAAAAGCTCTTTTTTTAATTTCGCGACCTTTTCTTCCTGCATTTTAAACTGTACTCCGGAAGCAAACTTCCCGGCATCAGTAAGTGCTAAGTTCTTTGTTTTTAAGTTCTTAAGTTCCGCCTTCGCAACATCAAGCTCTGATTTTGCCTGCTTAAACTCCTCTATTTGCTGCTTCAGAATTTTCTCAAGCTGTTTTTGTTTATCGCTTACGTCTTTCTGTAATTTTAACGAATCAAAACTTTCTTTTTTAAACCGTTCATTTTCTTTTCTTAGGCCCTCAATCTCCTTATCAAGCTGACTGACTTTTTCATTCAGCCCTTTCTTGGCATCCTGCGTATCGCCAAGTGAAAGATTAAGCTGACGGTTGCGCTGGAATGAATCCATATAAAAATAGCTGATCGCCCCGCCATAACCTAAAAGAATAATAATCGCAAGTATTAAAATTATCCTCATTTTTTAATCACCGGGAAAAAATCCTGGGTTTCTCCTGTAATAATTCTCGGAGTAATGCAAATAATCAGCTCTTTCTTTAACGGATCTGCTTTTTTAGAATACGAACTAAAAAACCAATTAATTATTGGTATCTTAGATAAAATTGGGATTCCTACAATATCTTCCTGCCTCTTTTCTTTGATCAAACCGGCGATCATCAAAGTTGATCCATCTTTAATCTTTACAGTAGTTTCTATCTCTGATGTAGAAACTACCGGAATAGTATTAGTTACACCGCTTGAAGAAGTATAAATGTACGGCTGCCCGGTAGAAGAAACCTCCGGTTTAATTTTTAAAGTGATAAAACCATCATTTCCAATTGACGGGACCACATTTAACTTCATACCCACATCAACAAAGTTAACTGATTCAGCAGTTGTGCTTGAGCCTTCAACCTGGCTTAAAGTTGCAGTAACATAAACTTCTTTTGATCCCACCATTATTTTTGCTTCCTGGTTATTTACCACTGCCAATCTTGGACGAGATAAAATTTCTATCCTGCCGTAGCTGTTTAAGAATTGTATGACCATATTATAACTATCCCGTGAAACCGTGCCAAAAGATACCTCGTGCCCGGAAGTAAGCGTCATAGGAAATGTGCCTTTAAAATCAAGATCCTTGATTGAACTGAAAATTTTTTCCCAATCAATACCTCTTTCAAATGCATTAGTCAAAGTCATCTCCCAGATATCGGTTTCAATCATCACCTGCTTTGACGGCTCATCAAATTCTTTGAGGATCTTTTTAATCTCTTCCATCTTTTGGGGAAGTTCGGTAATCATAATTTTATTGGTGCGCTTGTCAATCTGTAAAGATTGAGCTCCGCTAGTGAGAATTTTAGAGATTTTCGGTTCAATATCTTCTGCCTTTGCGTAATTAAGCTCAAAAATTTCTGTGATTGCCGGTCTATCAAGCTCGGTAACCATTTTTTTCATCGCTTCGATTTTATCGGGAATATCAATAAAGATAAGTGTGCCGCTTGCTTCATCTGTAACAATTTTTCCGATGTCACTACGCAGGCTCTCAAGTGCAGCTACCACATCCTTAGGCTTAGCGTAGGTCAATTTTAAAGTTTCTATTTTTCTACGTTCATTATATTTTTTCCCGTATAAAACCTGGTATTCCGAAACAGTCATAATGCGAATAATATCTCCGCTTTGCTCTTTTGCTAAATCATTACTAATTAATACGATCTCTAAAACATCATTAATTGTTATGTTATTGATAAATAAATCTACGCGGCCGGTAACACTTTTAGTAGGAACAATATTTAATCCGGTTTTTAAAGAGAGCATGCGAAAGAGTTCCTGGATATCCACCCCGCGCAGGTCAAGCGAAATCAATTCACTAGCTGGCAATAACGGCTTTGCCTGCTCTTCTGCGAATAGGGGACGCCCTTTGCTTTGAATACACAAATTAAGCAGAAGCAAAGCAAAGAGTGTCCCCTTAACAAAAGTTTTATTTTTTTTCATTGCTCTTTAAACCCTTTCGAATCTTTTTTAAGCACTATCTCTTGAGTGCTGTTCTTCGCAGGAGCCGGGACATCGCCAGAGATAATTCTTGGAGTAATAAACACAATTAATTCCGATGTTTTTGGATCATCTGACCCCGTGGTTTTGCTGCCAAAAAGCCAGCCAACTAAAGGAATTTTTGAAAGTACCGGCATTTTTTTCTCTTCTACCGCATCCTTTTTTTTAGACAACCCGGCGATCATTATCATTGCACCGTCTTTTACCTTTACCACGCTCTCTGCTTCAGAAGTAGTAACCACAGGCACTTTTGTTCCCTGGCTGGTATAAAAATATTCCCTAAGTGAAGTTACTTCCGGCTTTATCTTCATCATCACAAAACCATCCCTAGAGATACTCGGAGTAACGTTAAGTTTTACACCCACATCCACAAATTGGACATTCTCGGAAGTAGTCGTAGTGTCGCCGGATGTTACTGTTTGCGTAACATAAACCTCGCGTGCGCCTACCATTATTTTTGCTTCTTGGTTGTTTACGGCGGCAATCCTGGGCTGAGAAAGAATATGGGTTTTTCCGTAAGACTGTAACATTTGTAAAATAAAATTATAGTTATCCGAATCAAGCGTGCCCACACTAACTTCCTGACGAACACCTCCGCCAGCTATTTCTTCTCCTGTTTCTAAACCCAGCGCGAATTTTCCTTTAAAATCTAGGTCATTTGCATTTCTTAAAATCGTTTCCCAATCAATTCCCCTTTGGAACTTTTCATTTAAAGATAACTCAACTATTTGCGCTTCAATTAAAACCTGAAGCGGCTCCTCATCAAAGGCTCTAACCATGCGTTTAATCTTTTTTATTTTTCCGGGAAGATCGGTAACGACAATTTTATTGCTGCGTTCATCGATAGAAACTCCTCCTGCTCCCACAGTCAGAAGCTTTGATACCTGCGGCTCAATATCTTTTGCCTTGGAATATTTAAGGCTCATTACTTCTAAGTCTGAAGACTGATCAAGCTGTTCAACCATTTTTTCCATCAGTTCAATTTTTTCCGGGATATCAACCAACACCACAGTTGCGCTTGATTCATCCACAATAATCTTTCCAATGTCGGATTTTAGCTGGCTTAAAGTATTAAAAACATCCGCGGGCTTTGCATAGGCCAATTTAAAACTTTTCACCTGGCGCTTCTCTTCAAAACGCTTGCCATAAAGAGCGTAATATTGCTCCGCGGTCATAATTTTAATAATATTACCCTGGCGCTCCGAGGCTAAATTGTTAGTAACTAAGATTATGTCCAAAACATCTTCAAAGCGCACGTTATTAAGGAAGAGGCTTACCCTGCCTTTAACGCCCGCCTGCGGCACAATGGTTAAGCCGGTCTTAAGTGAGAGCACGCGAAAAAGTTCAGTAATATCTATCCCGCGCAAGTCAAGGGAGATGAGCTCACTAGAAGGCTTCGCCTGCTCTTGTGCTGATAAAGGAACACAAGAACACAAGAACACAAGTAAAAAAGGGGCCAGGCACCTTTTTATTTTCATCTTACATCAGCTCCAATTCCTGATCCTCAAAACCAAGAATAACTTTATCACGAAGAATTTGTTTTATCTTTATGCCGCCCATTGAATCACCGGGATTTGCCAAGATTGTTTTATTTTGCTTTTTATCTTCGATCATTGCCTGCGGTTTGCTTGACCAGATAATTCCAACTAATTTTATTTCTTTGGCAAGATTAGCCAGCGTCTCTTTTGCTTTCGGAACCTGCTGCTCTTCTTTTTTTATCGGAATAAAATGAAAAATGTCGCGCTTTCTGGCTTCGCTTAAATACTCTGAAAGATTAAGCAGGCTAATCTGGGATGTGATATCTTTAGGCGCATGCTTTTCAGAAACTTTCAAAGCCAATGCTAAAAATTTATCGATGTTTGGCTGGTTTGCAGAAAGATCATAGGATAGATAAACCGCAAGTATTATACAAACTATTATTAAAAGCTGGTTAATTATTTTTAAATTTATAAATACGGGTTTGAATCTCTCTTTAGTGGATGCGATTTTTTTAAAAGGTAATCTGAAAATCGCTTTAAAAGAAAACCGGAATTTATTCCGTTTTTGCTTGGCCTCTTTCATTTCAACAGCCGGGTTCTCTATCAGCTTTAATAATTTTTCTTCAGGGGTAACTTTTTCAACCATACCAATATTACGTTGTTTCGACCTACGCGGTCGAAAATCCGACCGCGTAGGTCGAAGCTCACTTAATTTCGTGGCTAATTAAATCGCGAATAATCCTGCCATCAACTACCGGTTTATTTTCCATGACTAAACTTTTTAAGGCATTATGACATAGCATAGAAATTCTGCGCGGATACCCTTGGGTAAGCCGGTGGATTTCTTTGATTGCATCCTCCGTAAAAAGAGGCACTGCTCCATTATAACCGGCCTGCTGAATCCTAAACTCAACCATCTCTTGGGACTCTTTTTCATCAAGTGGATTTATAATATATTTTAGGCTGATACGATCCATGAGATTTTTAATCTCACGAATTTTAGGAAGTAATTCCAATTGCCCCAAAAGGACTAATTGTAAAAGTTTAAATTCATTAGTTTCATAATTTAATAAGACGCGTAACACCTCTAAAGATAAGGGGTTAAGTTTCTGCGCTTCATCTATCAAAAGTACAACAGTTTTGTTTTCTTCAACGCCTTTAGTAAATAAATATTTCTTCACTGCTTCTTTATAATCAAGGATAGTCGGATTTGATTGTTTAAGTTCAATCTGGAAGGTGCGGATAAGTGAATCAAGAAACAAATCTTCCGTATCATAGGTCGGATCTAAAATCATATGGAAGATAATGTCATCGCGCTCTTTAAGCATCTGGAATAGTTTACGGGAAAGCGTGGTTTTACCTACGCCTACATCACCCATAATAATACTTAGGCCGCGGCGCAGGCGGATCTCAATCAAAAGCCTGGTAAGCGCTGCTTTGTGCTCCTGAGACTGGTAAAAAAAGTTTGGATCGGGGCTCGTGGAGAACGGTTCCTTATCAAGCCCTAAGACCTTGAAATAGCTCATCTTTTACGTTTATTTGAAATTTCGTCGCGTATCAGACGCAATGGATACCCGCGACTTTTCATCTGCTTTATTGAGTCAAGGCGCTCTTCTACTTCCCGGCTGTCATATAAACGCTTGTTCCCCTGGTTTTCAATAACATGCAAAAGCCCAAGGTTTGTGTAGTAATTGACCGTTTGGTAGGATAGGCTGTATCTCTTAGTGATCTCAACCGCAGATATTGTCCTTGCCTGTGCCATTTTTACCTCTTTCGACGGATTCTACTTTAGTAAGTGTTACAGCTTGATAGAGACTATAGCACTTACTATAAGTACTGTCAAGATATTTTTTTTCATTATTTTTTTCTTTTAGGGACACTTCTAAACGCAAAGCTAAACCTGTCCCCAGCTCAAAGCTGGACCTGTCCCTTTTAAAAAAAGTCAAAATATTTGTGTTAGATATTGAAAGGTCTTACGTCTATTACAGTGGAGGTGATAAATATGGCTAGAGCTGCGAGAACAATTGTTAACAATGCTTGTTATCACGTAATCAATCGTGGTAATCACAAAGAAAGGATATTTCGTCATGATGATGATTTTAAAGTTTATATTAATTTAATTAAACGCTATAAAAGAAAATATGGATTCTTACTTTATGCTTACTGCTTAATGCCAAACCACGTGCATTTAGTAATCAAGCCCTCTCAATCAAAATTAATATCTAAAATAATGCAGGGTATTACCCTCTCCTACACTCTTTGGTTTAACTATAAATACAAAATTGTAGGAAGGCTTTGGCAGTCTAGATACAAAAGTATGATTATTCAGCAAGACCAATATTTTAGCGATTGCTTATATTATGTTGAAGCAAATCCTGTGAGAGCTAAATTGACTAATACTCCTATAGATTATGAATGGAGTAGCTACAAGGAACGCTATTTAAATGATAGTAATAAAATTATAGATTCTCTAAGGGGACAGGTCTGAGATTAGCTCAGGGACACTTCTCCGATTGGGTTGAGAAGTGTCCCTGAGTTATTTTTTGAGTTTGTAGACGGTAACGAAAGGAAGGGGTTCGCCGGGAATTGAATCGGAATATACGAGGTCAAACTTATCTAATTTTTGTTTATTAAGCATGCGGAAAAAAATTGACTGCATTCCTTGTGGCGTAAAGTTCATCGTAATTTGCTCTGAACTTTCATCTTCTTTAATTATTTTAACAAACTCATCAACCTTAAGCTCCGGCGGCGCAAACAAAAGGCTTAGCTGCGGAAGCTGTAGAATTTGCCTGCGCACAATAATCAGCTCCGCGTTATATTTACTAAAAATTTTATACGCCTCTTCTTCTGTACCAAGATACGCTACGGATACATCTTTTAAAACCTGGGAGCTGCCTTCCGGTAAAAATTCCAAATACTGCCCCCCTACCATATGCAAATCACCTACTGCTTCATCTTCACTTACCCAGGTAATATGATCAAAAGTTAAAGCCTTAGGAAAATGCTCTTTTAAATATTTCAGCATTTTTATGCTTCTTGTATTTGTGCGCACCTCATTTATATTGTTTGGCTCAAGTGGCGCAATGCGCATGTTTGAAATCTTATGCCCCAGCCCTCCTACAATAAGAGCAAGCAAAAGAAACACTACAGGAAGTATCCGATTATGCGCAGAAAAATAAAATTTTGTTGCCCGCGAAAGAAACACGCCCAAGGTAATCGCAGAAATTATCGGCACCACAGCCACATACCCGCGCCATCCGGTCCAGGTGGCAATTGCTGCTCCGACAATCCATAAAATTAAGAAATAATCACGGGGCTCTTTTCTAAAAAACCCATTAATAAAAACAAACGGCATAGCAAAAATCGCCATGCCTGATGTAAAAATATAAAACGGTAAAGGTTTTACCTGATGCCATACGGTAAATCCTTTCATAAACCAGGACATTTCCGGATTATGAGGGTTAAAACCATGACGCAAAGTAAACGGAAGATACCAAGGCATGCTTACCAAGATAAAACCGGCAAAATAAATCAGCAGATATTTAATAGTTGTTTTACGCTCTCTCGGATTAACAAAAAATAATACCCCATAAACAAAGAGCGCAAGCGGAATATAAATGTAAAGTGTGCCGCTCCAAGAAAGCATAGCAAGCCCCATCAAGGCGCCTGCGCCAAAATTCCGCCAATTCGGCTCTTTAACCAGAGGCCTCTCAAGAAAACGGCATATTAGTAAAATACTCATCAAAGAAGCAAGATCAGAAATTACAAACGGCATCAACTCCCCTGCCCTTGCGCGGATAATTATTCCATAAGACATCGCTGCTGCCAAGCTAGCCAAGAGGCTAAATAATTTGTCCCGGCTAAAAAAATTTGCAAAGGCAAAAATCAATAGAATATATAAAATCGCTTCAAGGCCGTTAAAAATATTTGTAAAAATCACCAGTGATAATTGCGGAGAAAAAACTTTTGCTGTTTTATATAAATACGCCAAAGCATAATGCATAAGCGGCGGATAAGTCATCGGGCGAGACAAGGTATTGAATTCGTAAGGATCAGGGTTAAGCCGATGCCCGGATTCTACGACCTCGCGCACATGCCGAAAATGCCACCAGGCATCGTCGCTAATATAGCCGTCAAGCTTAAAATTCTGCATCCTTATGGGCAAACCGAGTAAGCAAATCACAAGCAACAAAAATGCAACTACGGATCTTTTTTGCATAAAAGCATTAAACGGCGGCAAAGGCCTGCCTTTATTTGGTTTCATTTTTCAATCCTCACATTTATGTATGTCATTGCGAGCGAAGCGAAGCAATCTGTTTTTAGAGCACGCAGTCTCCCCGCAAGGGGATTGCTTCACCCCTTTGGGGTTCGCAATGACCTACTCATCTTGTTTTTTCTTATTTCTTTCAGCTACGATTTTTTCCGTAATTTCCGAAGGTACCTGCACATATTTGGCAAACTCCATAACAGCGTTTGCCCGGCCTGAGCTTAAAGAGCGAAATGCGGTTGCATAACCAAACATCTCTGAAAGTGGGGCTTCTGCAGTAACAATTTTTTGCTTGCCCTTAGCATCCATTCCCATTATTTTCCCACGGCGAGAACAGATATAACCGATAACGGCATTAACAAATTCTTCAGGAGTATTTACCTCAAGCTTCATACACGGCTCAAGCAATACCGGAGACGCATGCGTCATCGCATCTTTTAAACACATACTGGCTGCAATCTTAAAAGCAAGCTCTGAAGAATCAACTTCATGATATGACCCGTCAAGAAGATTAACCTGCATATCTACAATCGGATAGCCGGCATATATACCCTTTAGCATCGCCTCCGCCACTCCTTTTTCAACTGACGGAATAAATGAGTGCGGAATAGCGCCTCCTTTAATACTATTTACAAATTTATACCCGGAGCCTGCCTCAAGCGGGGATATTTCCATAACTACATGGCCGTATTGGCCGCGGCCGCCGGTCTGGCGAATATATTTACCCTCGGCTTTTGCAGGTTTAAGAATTGTTTCACGGTAAGCAACTTTCGGCTGCCCAACAGTTGTCTCAACCCCATATTCAACCCTCATCCGGTCAACGATAATTTCAAGGTGCAACTCCCCCATTCCGGTGAGAATGGTTTCTTTGGTTTCTTCATCAGAAGTAACCAGAAATGTCGGATCCTCTTCGGTAAGCCGCGCAAGCGCTTTACCAAGCTTATCCTGATCAGCACGAGTTTTAGGAACAACGCTTAAAGAAACAACCGGTATCGGGAATTGCATTGATTCAAGCAAAATCGGATTCAGCGGATCGCATATAGTATCTCCAGTCGTAGTATTTACTAACCCCACTACCGCGACGATTTCACCGGCAAAAGCTACGTCAATATTTTCCCTTTGATTTGCATGCATACGCACGATCCTGCCCACGCGCTGCTTCTTATCTTTAGTAGTATTAAGCACATACGTTCCTGTTTCAAGATATCCTGAATAAATTCGCGTATAAACAAGCTTTCCCATATGCGGATCTGCCTGCACTTTAAAAGCTAAGCCGGAAAACGTATCCTGGGGGTTAT
Source organism: Omnitrophica bacterium GWA2_41_15 (assembly GCA_919902045.1). Taxonomy (GTDB): domain Bacteria; phylum Omnitrophota; class Gorgyraeia; order Gygaellales; family Profunditerraquicolaceae; genus CAKKSP01. The sequence goes on from CAKKSP010000032.1 coordinate 15,190, forward strand.
TTTTTCTAATCATTGTCTGCTCGTGATCATTAATATCAAAACCTTTTGTCTCTGGAATGTCTAGCGGCGAAGGTAAAAATGCTACTACCGCATCCAATAATCTCTGCACTCCTTTATTTTTAAATGCCGAACCACAAAGCACCGGAACAATTTTGCTGGCAACAGTAGCAGTGCGGATAACATGCATCAGCTCTTCATTAGTAATAGAACTTTCATTCTCAAGGAACTTTTTTGTAAGATTTTCATCAAGCGCAGCCACCTTCTCAATTAAAATATGACGATATTTATTCGCGGTTTCTATCTGCTCCTGTGGAATTTCTTCAACTTCAAAACTTTTGCCTGTCGGGTCATCCTCATATGCATAAGCTTTCATTTCAATAAGGTCGATTATCCCGCGGAAATTCTCATCATTCCCAAGCGGTATCTGGATAGCAACTGGATTTCCTTCGAGTTTTTCTTCAATCCCATGTACAACTGCAAAAAAATCCGCACCCACCCGATCCATCTTATTCACAAAAGCTATTTTTGGGACATGGTATCGTTCTGATTGACGCCAGACTGTTTCTGATTGCGGTTCAATCCCGCCTACCCCGCAAAATACCGCAACAGCTCCGTCAAGTACGCGCAAGCTGCGCTCAACTTCAACAGAAAAATCCACGTGTCCCGGAGTATCAATTAAGGTAATCCGATGCTCGCCCCAATGACAAGTAGTGGCTGCGGCAGTAATCGTAATCCCGCGCTCCTGCTCCTGCTTCATCCAGTCCATCTGGGCTTTTCCGTCGTGAACTTCTCCGATTTTATGCGAACGGCCGGTATAATATAGGATACGCTCACTCACCGTAGTTTTACCGGCATCAATATGCGCCATAATCCCGATATTACGCATCTTATCCATCGCGAGTTTCGCAACAGGCACAAGGTGGTCTTTCTTAGAAATTTCTTTGACTTCTTCGGGCTCCGGCTCAAGCTCGGGCTCAGGTTCAGATTCGAGTTGAGGCGCAGGCTCTGGTTGAGGTTCAGGTTCAGATTCAGGAAGCTGCGCTTCTGTAGTTAATAACGCGATATCAGGAATAGGCCCAGTAATTTTCTCTTCCTTTAACTTATTACTTAAATGGATAATTTCTTCGGTGAGCTTTTCAATACGCGCTTGTTTTTCTTCCAGCTGTTTTTCAAGTACAGTATATTCATCATTTAACCTGTTAAATTCAAGTTTTGGCACCCACTCCCTGATCTCGTCTTTTCTCTTTAAAGTAATTACCTCATCTTTAAACTTCTTTAATTCCCCCGTATAACCGTCGATACGATGCTTAAACTTTTCTATCTCCTCATCTTTTGCCTTAACATTCTGGGTAAGGTTCTGAATTTTTTCTTCGGCTTCACGGTTTGAACGCGTGACAGTCACGTTTAAATTAAATTGCTCCTGAAGCTCTTTTTCTTTCTGATTAAACTGCTTCTCAAGGTCGTTTGCGCGCTCATAAACCTTGCTAGCCTTCTCTTCATTTATACTCACCCACTCCTGGCGTTTAGATAAGCTATCCTCAAGTTCTTTCTGACGCTGCTTTGCCTCTTCAAGCTCTTTTATTTTACCCTCTCCATTTTCCTTTGTTTTATTTAGTTCTTGTTTTAGCTTTTCCTGCTCACCACTTAAGTCAGAAATTTTTTGCTCGCTCCTGGCAATCTCTTGCTGACGTTGCTCAAGAAGCCTCTTCCTGCGTTCGGGGCTAGAAGTACCTGCGTCCACAAAAAATAATCCGTATACTGCCATCCCAGCGCCAACAACAAGCATCATCACGATTACGATACTAAAATTCATCTTTTTACCACCTGATTAGTAAGCTTACCGATTCCTTCAATTTCAACTTCTACTCTATCACCCGGCTGCATCGGACCAACGCCAGAAGGCGTGCCTGTAGAGATAACATCACCCGGATAAAGCGTCATGATTGAAGAAATAAAAGACACGAGTTTTTCTACAGGAAAAATGAGCTGAGCCGTAGAAGAATCCTGCTTAAGTTTATTATTTAGCCAACAGCGAATTTGAAGCTTGGAAGGATCAAGGTCAGTTTCAATCCATGGCCCGATAGGACAAAAGCTATCAAAAGATTTTGCGCGCGTCCATTGTCCGTCGATTTTTTGCAGGTCACGGGCAGTTACATCATTAAGGCAGGTGTAACCTAAGATATATTTTTTTGCTTCTTGAGGTTTTATATTACGGCAGGTTTTTTTGATTACTAACGCCAATTCTGCCTCGTAATCAATACGTTTAGATTGTTTTGGATAGATAATTTTATCCAGGTTACCTATAAGAGTAGTAGGCGGCTTTAAAAAAATTATCGGATTCTTGGGAATAGGCATTTTTAATTCCCTCGCATGGTCGCGGTAATTAAGCCCGACTAAAATAATCTTTCTTTTTTTATTTTTTAAGGAAAGCTTCAGTCGCATGGTGTCTATATTAACATAAGTTAACCATTCAATCAATAATCCACAGTGTAGGGGAGGTTTAAACCTCCCCTACACCTGTTTGTTAAGGATACGCAGTTGAGAGTTAATTTCCTGGATGCGCTTTTTTATCTCTTCAATTCGCAAAATATATTCTTCGGTAGAGGATTCGTCACGGTAACCGCGGGGATTTTCGATTGCGCGGGTTTTGGCAAAACTTTCTAAATTCAGCTCGTTCTTTTCATCGGTTAATTTTTTTATTTCTTCTTTTACGCGGGCGATATTGACTTTACGCTCTTTTTGTTTTTCATTATCAAACTCATCCAGATGCTGTTTATCGCCTATAACGCCATATTTATTATTCGGCCTATTTCTTTCTCCACCCGAAGAAGAGGTGTACAAAGTGCCTTCTTTTTTCTTCTCAAGGTAATAATCAAAATTACCGGAAAATTTACGCACCTGGCCTTCTTTAACTTCATAAACCACATTTGCCACTGAACGCACAAAATGAATATCGTGGCTGATAAAAACTATTGTCCCTTCATATTGGTTAAGGGCATTGACCAGCGCATCTACCGCATCGACATCTAAATGTGTTGTCGGCTCATCAAGCAAAAGAAAGTTCGGCGGCCTGATTAAAAGTTTGGCAAGAATCAACCGGCTCTTTTCTCCTCCTGAAAGTACCTTCACTCTTTTATCCGCGTCTTCACCGGTAAATAGAAATGCCCCCAATATCGTACGGATCACTTCTTGCGACATAAAACCGGGCGCCGCAGAATACGCTTCTTCAAGCACTGTGCGTTCGGGATTTAATACATCAAGCCTTGTCTGAGAAAAATAACCTACATCTACGTTATGGCCGACGCTACGAATACCAGAATCAATCGGCACAACTTCAGCAAGTATCTTAAGTAATGTCGATTTACCTGCGCCGTTTTCACCGGCTAAAACCGCTTTCTCGCCTTTTAAAATTTCAAAATTAAAATCTTTATAAACCTGGGTATCGCCATAGGCCTTAGAAATCCCTTCAAGCCCTACCACCTTATGCCCGCTTGAACGCGTCGAAGGAAAACGAAACTCATGGATACTTTCCCGAGGATCAGGAGGAACTACAACATCCTCCATCTTATCAAGCACTGTGCGCTTTGACCTTACAGACTGAGCTTTATTCGGCTGGGCATGGAATCGCGATACAAACTCCTCAAGCTGTTTACGTTTTTTTTCCTGCTCCTTATACTGTTTCAACAGATGCGTGCGCTTCTCTAATTTTATCTGCTCATAATGTTCGTAATTTCCTTTAACCTTATAAATCCCGCCATTTTCTAAAATCAGGGTGTAATTAGTTACCTCATTTAAAAAAACTTTATCATGGGAAATCATTACAAATGTCCCCCTAAAACCTGCCAAATAATCTTTTAACCAAAGCGCGGCATTTAAATCCAGGTAATTAGTCGGTTCATCAAGCAACAGGAGATCATAATGAAAAGTAAGTAGTTTAGCCAAAAGCGTGCGCATTTGCCATCCACCGCTCATCTCGGTTATCGGACGGGTAAAATCTCTCTCTTTAAAACCTAACCCCATAAGTATTTTTTTTGCTTTATGCTCAAGTTCAAAATACCCAAACGTCTCAAGCTCATGCATAACCTCGCCATAACGCATAGAATCAGCCCGATTTGTATTCTCAAGCTCTTCTTTTTCTTTTTGTAAAACCTGGATCAGGTCATCTCCTTCGGTAAGCTCCTCAAGCACAGTACGGCTTGAGCTAAAACTTGACTCCTGCGGCAAATACTCGATACGGATATTTTTAAGCACCTGGACATCTCCGGATGAAGGTTCGTTCTCACCGCGAATAATCGAAAAAAGCGTAGTCTTTCCCGTACCGTTTGGCCCGATAAGGCCGATTTTTTCTCCCTTTTCAATGTTTAGAGAAATATCCTTAAACAGCACTTTTTGTCCGTAATGTTTACAGAGATTGGTGATAAAAATCATCGGGAAATTTCTAAGATTTGATAACGCAGCGTTCCGGCAGGAATAGATATTTCTACGATATCGTTTACTTTATGGTTAAGCAGCTGGCTGCCAACAGGAGAGGAAATAGAAACCTTATTCTGTTCATAGTCTGCCTCTTCTTCGGCTACCAATAAATAACTAATTTCTTCAGCTGTATCTAAATCTTTGAGTTTGACTATGGCTCCGATCAACACTTCCGAATTTGATATTTCCCCGTCTAATATCTGGGCCCGGGATAACTTTTCATCTAACTCTGCTATGCGCTTTTCATTTAAACCTTGCGCGTCTTTAGCCGCATCATATTCAGCATTCTCGCTGATATCTCCGTGGGCCCTGGCCTCACCCACTGCCTTTGCAAGCTGCCTGCGCTTGGTAGTTTTTAAATTCTGAAGTTCTTCGTGAAGTTTTTCATAACCCTCGCGGGTCAGATATATCGTTGCCATTGATTTTCCTTATACTATTTTTATTTATCCATCCAATTTTACTATCGGCTCGCCTTATTTTATACCAATCCGAAGAACTTTCAAGCACTTCTAGAAGAGCGCCCTCTTTTAAACTGAAATAGGCTGTGGCAGATGTTATCGGCTCAAATTTTGCTTCTACATCTTTTACAATCACAACCGCTGCGCGATTTATAAAACGCAGCTTTTCTTTGGCTGCAACAAAACCCAGCAAAAATAATAGTCCGGCTACGGTTATAATTATGCTCCAAGCCCGTCTGTAATCAGGCAGATAAAACTTTAGCGCAAAACCAATAAGAAAAATCCCGCAAGCAATTGATAAAAACACTAATATTGCATCAAGATTAAACGGGAAGAAAACTTTATTTATTATCCTGATAACCGGACTGGCATATAGGACCCTCGCGCTGCCAGCATCAACAAGCAAAGAAAGAACATAATTATAATTAGAAGATATATCGCTATCAAGCGGATTTAAAAACCGCGCGCGCTCATAATTTAAAACTACTTCTGCTAAACTGCCTGTCTTAAAATAGGCGTTCCCGAGATTAAAATAAATATAGCTGTTTTCCCATCCTCCTGAAATAATCTTTTCATAAGTTAATACTGCCTGGTCAAATTTTGCTTCCTGATAAAATTGGTTACCCTGATAAAATAGAGGCGCTACCTCTTCTTTATTTATCTGCCCGCTATAGGCGGCTCCGGAAAAAATAAATAAAAATAAATTCACAAAGATCAG
>CAKKSP010000033.1 GCA_919902045.1 Omnitrophica bacterium GWA2_41_15
TTGTTCCGTAATTTTAATAAATATGCTTAAAGGGTTTACTCTTGTTGAGTTAATTATTGCTGTAGTTGTTATTGGTATCCTGGCCAGTTTTGCGGTTCCACAGTTTGCGGTTACCAAAGAAAGGGCCTTGGAAAGAGAGGCTCTTTCTGTTTTGGGTATTATAGGGGCAGCGGAAAAAGCATTTAATATGGAAGAAGGCAGATTCTTTCCTACTCCTCCGCGTGATCCTGCGCCGCCTTTTCGCGCTAATAATTCCATTGCAGGCACTTTGGCTATAAATCAAAATTTAAGGTTAGATTTGCCTGTAAATTCGCCTGGAAATAATCTCCCCTGGATATATAGAGTGGCTACTAACGGACCAACGCCGTGTACTATCACGGCAACGAGGATAAGCGGCTCTCGGCAGAGAACTTTAAGTTTAGATCCGACAGCTGCCTGCCCTAATCTGACTTGTACTGGTGTGTGTTTTAACGCAAATGGCTGTATTTAATGAATGTATAAAAACTCCGGTTTTACTTTACTTGAAATAATCATCGCAACGATAATATTGTCCCTGGTGTTATTAGGGATGCTGGGGGTTTTTACCGCTGGGAATAACTGGGCATTGCATTTCCGCGAACGCTCAGTTACCTCGGAATTAGGAAAGCTTTTGGCTGATCCTTTGCAAATGGATGTGCGCCAGGATACCTGGAATGGCGTCAACAATCTTAATCCTACAGTCGGCGAAGTTCCCTATCCTGTTAACCCTAACCGGATAATTAACAATAAACCAATTTCCGCTTTTTACACAGTAGTTGACGCACCAACTGATCCATTTTTAGCTGCCCAGCCCGGCACTTCAGTGCGCAGGTCAACTATCAGGGTTCATTGGGAGGAAGCAGCCACCGGGCCTTAATTATGTCTAAAAAATGGGGACGGTTCTATTTTTTTACTATTGCTAAGCTTAAAAATAGGACTGTCCATTTTTTTTCTAAAGCAGTAACTCTGGTTGAATTAATTGTGGCGGTTACGATAGTATCAGTCATAATTTTGAGTATTTATAATATCGATACCTATACACATAATCAGGTGATTAATACGCAAAGAAGAACGGTTGTCCAGAATGAGCTTTCACATACCTTGGAGCATATGGGCAAATATGTTCAATTGGCTAATGGTAATAATGTTGTTGCAGCTAATAATGCAATTCAATCTATCCTCTCCGGTTTTCGGGTGAGGTTTGATTTTAACCGGACTCCCGGGGATTTAAACGACGATATCTGGATAAATTACCAACTCAATGCTAATTCCATTACTGCTTCAGCAACTTGTGTAACCCCTGGTTGCACCGCGCTCGCTCCTTTTCTAGCTACCTTTATTAATAATGAAGTTTTGACTGCTAGAGTACTGCCTAATTTTTTGTCTATTGTGCCTGCGGATCCTCTGCCGGCTAATCCGCCAGCTGGTTTCTATGCAAGTGTTGCTGATCTTCTGACAGGAGATCCTGGTGGTTGGGTAGAGGTTGTTTTAGTCGGACGTTTTATACCGGGCAATAATGTTACTCCAAGAAATCCTCAAATGGTTCTAAGGTCAAGGTTGATCTGTAACAGTTGCTCTACCAATTAATTCATCTTGACATGGAAGATGTCTCCAGCAATCAAAACCGGCGCAAATTCGAGCGATTAGACACAACTTTTACGCTTACCTACCGCATTGAAAAACCGTTGGCCTTAAGCGTTGAATTAGGGATTACCGCAGATACTGATGCTTTAATGCTTAATCTAAGCGATTCAGGGATGGCAATTACTACTAGGTATAATCTTCCCGGGGGCGTACAATTATTGCTTAAGCTTAATATTATTGATTTACGCCTTAAGGGTGATGAGCGTTACCGGCATATGGAGATCGGCGGGGAAACGGTTTCTAATGTTAGCTTACGGGATGCAGGTTATAAAATCGGAATACGGTTTAATCGAGTTTTAGAGGCGGATAAGCGGGTAATAAGTAATTACATAGAGCGTAACAAATAATTCGGGGCTGTAGCTCAGTTGGGAGAGCATTTCGTTCGCAACGAAGGGGTCGGGAGTTCGATTCTCCCCAGCTCCACAAATTTTTTCTGACAAAGAAAAAATTTGTGGATGCCGCTGCGAACGTCGCCGAGCGACAAGCGAGGCAGTGAACGCGGCGCTAACACCTTAATTTTCCGACAAGGAAAAAACTGGTGGATGTGGTATAAATTAGGTATAAGGATATTCGTCATTCTGAGGGCCGCAGGCCCGAAGAATCTAGATCCTTCGCTGCGCTCAGGATGACGAATATGTCCGTAAACTAAAATGGAGGAGAAATGAAAAAACTTTTTTTATTTCTAAGCTTGTTCGCTATTAATTGCGGTATTTTATTTGCCGAAGACATTACCATTACCACCTATTATCCTTCGCCGAACGGTAGCTATAATCAGCTACAAGCAAATAGATTGGGTGTGGGTGATAATGATGGCAGTGGACAGCTTACCAATGCAGATATTCCCGTCACCAACGGCGACGTCTGGATTGCGGGCAATGTTGGTATCGGGACGACAAACCCATCTTCAAGACTTGAAGTTTCAGGTAGTTGGATTGAAGCTTCAAATACCGCAAATACGGTACGCTCAGCTATAAGTGCTTCAAATGGAAATTATTTGAGTATCGAGGCTTTTAATACTAATAATACCGCAAAGTTACCCGTTAATATCAATCCATGGGGCGGTAATGTCGGTATCGGGACGATAATTCCAAGAGTTCTTTTAACCGTTGGTCCGAATCCTCTACCAGGTTTTAACGGTAACGAGCTTTTTCAAGTTGCTAGAACAGGGGATGCTTATATGACGGTTAGAGACGGAACGGCAAATGCAGTTTTTGGTACCACTGCTGGTGTTCCATTTGTAGGCTCTCAAACAAATACTCCCTTCACTATTCGGTTAAATAATCTTGAGCGGGTAAGATTATGGGAAATCCCGGCATCCGGACCGGTTATGACTTTTCCAGTTGCTTGGGCGGTAATAAATTCTAACGGAAGACTTCATATTGCTTCTTCCAGAAATGAAGCTCTTCATCTTAATCCTTGGGCTGGAGCAGGTGATGTTATAATAAACGGAGGAGGAAACAATAAAGGCTTAATCATTGCTAACGGCGGATATTTAAATGTTACCGGGAATATTACTTCGGCAGGGAATGTTCATGATGCATGTGCCTGGCAATCTGTCGTGCATACTGCTGATCATAGGAACTATTGTCCCAATGGCCGATATATGGCAGGCATTAGAATGGAGGGGACAGAGTGGACGGCTGCTACTGATGTTCACAGTGGTCCTGAAGTTGATGAGATTTATTGCTGTACTATTTAATTTAACTTGACTTCGATTTAACTATTTTTAGACAATTGGAAAACTCAACAAGTCAAGGCAGCAATGGTTTATAAACTCGTCTTTTTAACAGGAATATTTATTTTCTGTTTAGTTTTCAATTGTTTTGCCTCCCCCGTAAAGCAGGCTGAATTCGCTGGTCAGTTTTATCCCCAAGACAAAAATGAATTAACGAAGATGATAGATGGCTTTTTAGAAAAAGCCGATTCTAAGCCTGCTGCCGGTGATATTTTTATGCTGATCAGTCCGCATGCCGGATATGGTTTTTCGGGCCAGACTGCTGCATTTGCTTATAAGCTTATCCAAGACAAATTTTATAAGACAGTAATTATCTTGGGCACTAGCCACCACAAACCTTTTAACGGCGCTGCTGTTTATGGAAGCGGTGCATTTGCCACGAGTTTAGGCCGGATAGATATAGATGAGGAATTTGTCAATAGTATCATTGGAAAAAATCCTGAAGTTTTTATTGATGAATCCGCTTTTAGCAATGAGCATTCAGTTGAAGTACAGCTGCCTTTTTTGCAAAAGGTATTACCTAGCACGAAGATTGTGCCGGTAGTTGTCGGTGATTGTTCGCTGGATAGTTGTAAAAAAATCGCATCCGTATTTAATGAGGCGATCGGCAACTCCAAGGATATCTTAGTAGTGGTAGCCACGGATTTGTATCATGGCTATGATCTACAGGAGGCTGATCGTGTTGATGCGGTTACTCTTGATTTGATCATGAAGTTGGATTATGATGGATTATATTATGCTTTGCGTGATGAAAAGGCGCAGGCCTGCGCAGGGGCTGCTATAGTTATTGCGTTAGCTTTAGCTAAAGATAAGAAATGCCAGGGCGTAGAAGTATTGAGCCATACGAATTCCGCTATTGTCACCGGTAAAGAAGTTAAGGGTGAGTGGACGGTGGGGTATGCTAGTTGCGCCATTACTTATCCGAAAGGAATAAATATGCTAAGTATCCAGCAGAGAAAGAAGCTTTTAGGGATTGCCCGTCAATCAATCCAAACCTATCTACAAACTGGTAAAAAATTGCAGATTAATGAAGCTGACCCGGTTTTAAATCAAAAAATGGGGGCTTTTGTTACGCTTAATCAACATCAAGAATTAAGGGGTTGTATCGGAAATCTCGTCGGCAGCCAGCCACTTTATTTAATAGTGCGGGATATGGCAGTTGAGGCAGCAGTAGATGACCCGCGTTTTTCTCCGCTTAGTTTAAAAGAGCTTGAAGAGGTAGAGATAGAGATATCAGCTTTGTCTGTGCTAGAGAAAGTGCCTTCAGCTGATAAGATTGAACTGGGCAAGCATGGTGTTTTGGTAAAAAAAGGTTTTAATAGTGGAGTATTTTTGCCGCAGGTAGCTACGGAAACCGGCTGGAGCAAAGAAGAGTTTTTAAATAACCTTTGCGCGCATAAGGCAGGTTTGCCTAGGGACGCCTGGAAAGATAAAAATACCGAACTTTATATTTTTAGCGCGGAAGTATTTTCTGAGAAGGATTTAAAAAAATGAACCGTTTCTTTATTGAAGATATAAAATTAGTTGATAATTATATTATTTTAGATGATCTTGAGCAGGTACATCATCTCAAGGATGTACTTAGGCTAAAACCAAAAGAAACAGCGGCAGTTTTTGACCGTCAAGGTAATGAATATGTTGTTCTGGTGGATGAGATCGGAATAAGGTCAGTGAAATTAGAGGTAAAAGAAAAGAAGTTGCCGGATTATTCAGGGATCAAGATTACTGTAGCCTGCGCCATTCCGAAAAATGTAAAGATGGATGATATTGTGGATAAGCTTACGCAGTTGGGGGTTGAATGTATTATTCCGCTGGAAACCGAGCGGGTAATTGTCAGGTTGAATAAACAAAAAAAGCTGGAGCGCCTTAAAAGATGGGAAAAGATATCCTTGAGCGCGCTTAAGCAAAGCCAACGTAGCAAGTTTGTGAATATTCATCCTATAGTTGAATTCAAGGAGCTGGTTTTAGCAGCCAAAGGTTTCGATTTAAAATTAATTCCCACATTAGAGGGAGAAAGAAAAACTCTTAAAGAGATTTTTAATAACCCGTCTTTAAATAGGGACAGCGACCCTTTTTTTAAAAAAAAGGCCGCTGTCCCTAATATACTTATCTTGATCGGCCCGGAAGGGGATTTTACTCCTGAAGAGGTCGTTTTGGCAAAGGGATCAGGTTTTTTACCGATAAGCCTGGGCAAAGGAGTTTTACGTGTGGATACCGCGGCAATCGCGGCGGTTAGTTTTATTAAATTAAATGAAACAGATTAAATTTTTTACCCTGGGGTGCAAGGCTAACCAGTATGATACTCAGAGTATCCGGGAAAGATTTTTAAGTAAGGGTTTTTCCGAAGTTAGTAATATCCAGCCGGATTATTTTCTAATTAATACCTGCACCGTTACCTCCGGAGCAGACCAGAAATCCCGCAGTATCATCCGTAAATGTATCCGTGTAAATCCCCAAGCGAAAATTATCGTCACTGGCTGTTTGGCTGAAAAAGACAGCAAGTCTTTGGTAGATATTCAAGGAATTAGCTTAGTTATCAAGAAAAGTTTTTTCCCGGAAGGAATAAGTACTTTTAGCCAGCATACCCGGGCTTTTTTAAAAATTCAAGACGGTTGTAGTAATTTTTGTACTTATTGCAAAGTAGCTTTAGTGCGGGGAAGAG
>CAKKSP010000034.1 GCA_919902045.1 Omnitrophica bacterium GWA2_41_15
CGAAACCTCTTGAAAGATAGGCTAACTCTGAAATCGGTACCTGGACATTACGCACCTGCGAAAAAATCAAAATATTACTCAGTTGGTTTAAGTTCTGCCGATTGGCCTCTTTAAGCCGCACGCGTATATCTATTTCTTCCCCTTCTTTCTTTTCCTTAAATTTTGTGGAAACATACCCTTTAAGCGCAGTTTGCGCAGTCAAAGCAATATCGCGCGTGGAAAGATTATAAAGCGAGGCGCGGTCTTTATTAATATTTACCTTTGTTTCAGGGGATGGTTCGACTAAGCTTGTCTTTACACCGTATAAACCAGGGACTCTTGCCAGCGCCTCACGCAGGCTTTCAGATACCACAGAAATCCTGCTTAAATCTGTCCCTTTAATTTCAATAATTACCGGCGCTTCTCCGCCAAAAGCGGTTTTTAAAAAGCTTTCTTGCGCCAAATACTCAATCTCCATATTTTCCTGGTTTACTTTAGCGCTTAAGCGCTCCTTAAGCCGCTGCAGAATCTCACTTGTTGAACTATAGCGCGCCCCCTGCATCTCCGACTTAGTTTTAAGATTAACTAATACCTGCGCCTGATTACCGCCCAAAGTCTCAAGCACATCTTCCTGCGTTCTGTCTTTACTTGATCCGATATTAACAGTAAAATTTTTTATTTCAGGTAACAGCATCAGCTCTTTTTCAATATCGCGTACTACTCGGTCAGTTTCTTCTAAAGGAGTGCCGGGTTTTTTATCTACGAGCAATATAAATTGACGCTGGTCAACCGGAGGCAATAATACTTTATCAAAAGTAAATAAAAGTAACAGTGAGCCTGCAAATAAACCGGATACTACAAGCAGCATTAAATTTCTTTTTTGGACACAAAGATAAGTAAGAGTATCTACGTATTTGTCTTTTATACGGCTAAAATAATCCTGATGCGCAATAAATGGTTTTTTAGCAAAACCAGTGAGGAATTTATCTATGGGCTTAAATATCTCCGGATCAAAAGAAGCAAACATAGGAACAAGAGTCATTGCCATTAACCACGATGCCAGGAGCGCAAATGTAACGGTAAACGCCAGCTCTTTAAAAATTTGCCCGGCAATACCAACTACAAAAATCATCGGCAGGAAAACTGCAATCGTAGTAAAGGTTGAGCCGGTGATTGCCCCGACAACTTCTTCGCTTCCTTCTGCTGATGCGTCTTTACGCGTGCCTTTTTTTAAAGATACAGATTCAAGCACAACAATAGCAGCATCAACCAACATTCCAACACCCAACGCCAGGCCCCCCAAAGATATGGTATTAAGGCTGATCTTAACAAACGACATAAGAAAAAATACTGCCATTATGGAAACAGGGATGGCAATAGAAATATTAATTGCCGGCCACATCCTGCCTAAAAACAGAAATAAAACTATAAACGCGAGTATGCCTCCGTTTATGGCGTCATTTTTTACTCCGGAAACAGAACTCTTGATAAATACCGACTGATCATAAACGATTTCAATATTTACATCTTTAATTGTTCCGGATAAACGCTCAACTGCTTTTCTGACATTTTCTGCGACCTTTACAATATTAGCCCCTGATTGTTTACGCACAGATAACGATACGTTATCACGGCTAGGACCAACAGCTCCCTTATAACGGGAAATAGAAGTACGCTCTTTCATCGTATCTTTAATCACCGCGATATCTTTTAGGTATATAAGACGCCTGCCGATTTTATCTTTTTCTTTTTCTGCCTCTTCAGGGGTAAGCATCGGATCTTTTACTTCCGGCTCATCCACAGAAGCCACCACATCATCTATCTCTTTAACACTCTGAAATTCACCCATAGTGCGGATAAGAAATTCATAGAATGGCTCTTTGATTGTTCCGGCGGGATAATTAACATTGGAAAGTTTTATCGTATTTACTACTTCAAGCAGGGATAAGCCCGAAGCCTGTAACCGGGACTGATCCACATCTACCAAAATTTCCCTTTCACGGCCTCCGGTAATTTCAACTGAAGCTACGCCTTCAATTTTTTCAAGCTCATCTTTGAGCATCTTCCGGCAGAGGTTGCGCATTTCAAGAGGAGAACGCTCTCCGGTAACGCTGATAGTCATCACCGGAAGGTCAAAAGGATTATATTTCATTACTATCGGCTCTTTTGCTTCGCGAGGAAGGCGCTCTTTAATTAAGTCTATCTTCTCACGCACAGAAAGGCTGGCAAAATCCATATTCGTGCCCCAGTTAAATTCAATCATTACCAGGGACATGCCTTCTTTAGAATTAGAGCTGATTCTTTTAACGTTATTTACCGTGCCGACTGCTTCTTCAACAATTTTTGTTATTAGGGTTTCGATTTCTTCAGGAGCTGCGCCTTCATAAGAAGTCAAAACAGTGATCTGCGGATAATTAATCGGGGGAAAAAGTTCCTGCGGTAGGCGGTTTAAAGAAATAAAGCCAAGAATGATCACCGCTAAAAAAACCATTAGCGTGGTTACCGGACGATTAATACAGGCTCTGGATATGCTCATACGAGCCTGATTATAGCATATAAGTTAGAAATAAAAAAGAGAGGATTGAATTTTTAGATTAAAGCAAATTGAACAACTCTTCTCTTGCGGGAATGTGATCTTGTTCAAGGACTTTTGTTACTCTGCCTCCAAGATCAAATACGATAAGGCTATTATTACTACTATCCCATAAACCTCTGACTACGCCATCAACGCTGACAACTTGCTTACTCTTTGCCCATTCTTTTAACTCTGTCTCGGAAGGAGTGCCACCATCCCAATTAAAAGTAATCCCCTGACGCTGGTGATCATAAAGTAATACCTTATTTGGCTCAATACCATTACCACTTGCCTGCCATTCAGCAATAAGTTTTCCTTCTTCATATACCCATCTCTTCACAATTTTATCATACTTTCCACTGCCAAAACGTGATTCAATGGGCTTATTATTCTTATAATATGTTACTACACCGGCTTCAAGGCTTATAGACTCATGATTTACTTTATCTTCAGATGAGATAAGCCTTGTACCCTGCCATTTCCAGGTTTTGAATTCTGCTCCGGCATAATTTTTTATCGCTATCTGACGGTCAGTTTGATACTCGGTAACGTTGCTATATTGATCAGTCGTGCTTTCTAAGCGATTATACGCCCCATAATTGTAAACTAAAACTTTATTACCCTGGTAATCTTGTTTATAAAGGGGCTTATTTCCTTTTTCATCATAAACTGTAACATCTCCATCCATAACCGTACCATTTTCATCTACAGTTTTTTCCACGCGCTTTTGTATATGGCGTCCGTCTGTAATATAATAAGCGGTAGTGTGCCCTTCGAAATTTACCTCGGATTCCGGATTATCCCGATTAAATTTAACTTTGCTTCCATCATTATGATCTAAGATCCATTCTAGGTTTCTATCATTATACATCCGCGTCTTGGCTAAATTTCCATCTTCGTCATATTCTTCAAGGAGCAGGCCTCCTTGACCGTATTGCTGATATCCGGTTACTTCTCCCCATTCATTTTTCACGGTTGCCTTTGCGCCATGATATTCATAAGTTTTAGTAAGCGCGCCTTCGTAATTTTTTTCATGGCTTGCCTTACCGTTTGAAAAAAATGTCTGGTTTCCTTGTTCGTCTATTTTGGCTTGTAATTTACCATCCTGATATAAGAATTTATTCCCGCTTTCGTCAGTAACTATGGCAGGAGATGTAGGCGCAGAGTTTGTTAGAGGATCTGACTGTTTCATCGCTAAAACTGGAGGAAGGAAATTTTCCTGAAGCACCGGTTGAAGATTCCTGACCTGGTTATATGAATACGGATCAATATTTGAGTTTTCAGCGTAAACTGCTGAAACCATCAATATTGTTATAAAAATATTTGCCAGGATTATCTTGCCGAATAATCTCATTTTATAATTTTACCTTTGTTCCTTAATTCGGCAACCCGGCACGTAGCTAACTGTTAAACTCTATTAACAAGTTAGTTAAAAATAACTACTGCTTAACGCCCGTGGCTTTCCTCCGCCATGTTTTGTGGCGGAGGCTTTTCGTTAAGGATTTATGAATATTTGCTTCTAAAAGAACAGGAGTGGGGTTTTAAAAACCCCCACTCCCCTGAAACACGCTGTATGTACTATTTACCTGGCATTATTGAAAATGCAGAGCCGCTTGAATTAGCGGTGTAATTATATTTGGCTCTTATCCCTTGTGTAGTATTATGAGCGGCAAGCATTGATGTTTGATCATTTCCTGCCTTAGCAGCATACCAATTAAGTTTTGCTACAATAAAGTCTGCCCTATCTGCTTCATTTATAATATGGTCAATATCATATTGCGCAATATAGACCCCATTAGTCGAGCTGGTATTCCAATATTTCGAAACCAACGCGCTATCACTTAAGGACTGATCAGCAACATAGAAAGGCTGAACAGTATTATTGGAAACTGGTACTACTGGTGCAGGATTATTGGCTACAACCGGGTCTGAAAGAGCTCCGGAAGCTGCTGTAGTGGTAAACGGAACCAATGGTTTATTAAATACATAATAGGTTAACTTGGACTCGCCTGTAACTGTATCTTTCTCAGATACGGAACGGATAGCTCCAGTTGGACCATATTTATACTGTTTGATGCTCTGGTAATTTTTCGCAGTATCGGCTGTCAAAGACGCTATACCATCAACTTCTCCAAAATAAGTAACCTCTTTGTCTAAAAGCCCTGTTGATGCGCTATAGCCAAATAGGGTTGTTGATTTGACTGCACCGCCTGAATAGGCAGTTTCTTTTAATTTTTTGCCATCTACGCCATATGCTGTCTTTGAAGCAAGCATAAATTGACCCAAATTACCTGCTACCCAAGTAGCATCAAGAGTTACTCCTGAACCAGGAAGTACCCCAACATCTGTGTTCTTTGCTTGGTATTGCCCTACTTCTTGACCAAGCGCATTATATTCAATAATACGCGTAACTCCGGATGCATTATTGGTACCATCATACATATCCATCGCAGCCGCATACTTTAAGGCGCCAGCAGCATCATAGACAAACTTGCGCACTTCACGGGTTGTACTGCCATCTTCATTCACCTTAAAATATGCCCCGTCCTTCTGTATACCAAAAGCATAGTTTGTATTGTCATTTAGTACCTTACCGTCTTCCCCATAAACAAAATTTCCTTCTTTATCTGTAACAGGTGACTCTATTGCCTGAAGCCCTCCATCTTTGTAGATATATTTGGTAGTAATTTTGTTTCCGGCGATCAGACTATTATCAAAATTGGCGGAATCTGAAAGCGCCTGAGCAACTTTATTCTGCAACAGCACCATAGAAGAATCGGTGAGTTTTCCTGAAACATCCACTCCTGCGGCAGTAAAAAGTGCTATCATGGTCTTTAAATCAGCTTTGAAGAATCCGTCTAAAGTTACGCCTCTTAAAACTATCTTGTCTTTAGTATCTGCGGTAGCAAGATTATCCACTTCAATATCGATAGGTACATCTGACCGATGCGGAGCATAGTTGTCTACAGATATAACCTGGCCTGCTGCAAAATGCGTAATTGTACCATTGACAAAATCTTTAAGTGTCAATAATACACCCCCCTTGTACATAAATAAACCTGTTACCTTTGTACCACTTGTGGCATTCATAGTAGGTAATGCAACTGTGCTCGTTACAGCTGCGTACGAAGATACAGTACCAAGCCCCAAACTAACTGCAAGCGTTAAAACAACCAATATCCTTTTCATTTTTTCCTCCCCATTCTTAACCTGTTTTAAGATTAAGCCTGACCCTTTTTTAATACCCATTTACTCCCCCCAATCTATGATAAATGGTGTTAAAAACTGGCGGTAATCTCTTCAACAACCTCGGAAAAATTATCTTCCGGACGACTACCCAACCAATTTTTCATATCCTGGCGAAAACCGGTCACTCCGCTTTCCTTATTGATGTCAAACTTCGGCCTCTCATTAAGCCAGTTATCAAGCTTAGCGCGATATTCACTAACCGCAACATTAAGCTTTTCTAGTGATGTGTTTACTTCTTGTTCCTTGAGGCCCTTATTATCCCAACCCTTGTGCTCACCGGTTTTCCATCCCAGGTGCAGTCCATTGCCGGGAACTATTTCTGCCGCATTTTTTTCAACACCAGGAGAAACCACATCAAATACAGGCGCTTCAACAACTTTACTGATTTCAGGTTTCTTCCAGGAATTGCCAGCAGCGCCATCAATCTTATTATTAGGCACTGATACTGCTACTTCCTCTGCAGCAAAACACACTCCCCAACACAACGCTGCTACCAACACCGCTAATAAAAATACTTTTTTCATGTTCGCCCCTTCCGTTTATCTTGTTTTATCGCTTAAATCAACAATACCACGCTTATCTGCTAACCCATTTGCCTGCCCGGTAAAATTTATTGTAGAACCTGCTTCTTTAAGCTCGCTAATTACAGGATGTTGCTGTAAAGAATCATCTTCTTTTTCTTCTAAAAGTTTATCCACACCTTCTAAACGGATTTTTGGCTTATCTTCCGGCTCCTGAACTGAATTATTTGCTTTAGAGGAATTACTTTTACGCTCAATACCGGATAAATTAAGGCGTAGCTCTTTAGAGTCTTTGCTTATGTTGTCTGCTTTTTTTTCTTGAGAAATCTGAGTGGGTTTTATTAAGGCTTGAGGAACTTGATCTTTTTTATCTTGTTTATCTTGTTCGACTTTTTTGGGTTGTTCTTCTTTTTTATTATCTTTATTTATATTAACTGGAAGAACTTTATTTAAATCCTTAGTGACAACTTTATTATTATTTTCATTCTCTTTTATTCTATTTTCTAAATATAAATCTCCGGCAACATCGCTTATCTTCCTATATTCATTAGCTATTGCCTGTTCGGTTATATCTAAAGCCGGAAGCTGAAAATTACTATTATCAAGCGGCTGCGCGCAGGATACCCTTGAGTAATCAGTAGAACCTTGGCCAATAAGATCAGAAGCATAGGCGCAGGTTGCTGTCGCCATTATTGTTACTGTTATTAATGTTATTTTTATTATTCTTTTTTCCATATTCTCACTTTTATCTTTCTTTACAAAAAGAAAAGAGCCGGATTGCCTTAATTCCTTAGTTCGGCAACCCGGCTCGTTTATTCGGTCGATAGTGCATAGTTCGACTAAAAAACTATCCTAACGCCCGTGGCTTTCCCGCCTCACTTTTTGGCGGGCTTTTCGTTAAGGAGTTATTTAGACTTTGTAAAAGTCTTTAAAAAGAGCAATAAAAAAAAGCTTGTTGCACTATAAATATACCCCATAAACTCTTGGTTGTCAAGTTTACAGAGCTAACTTTTTTCTTAGCTAACTAGAACGTTGGAGATTCGATCCCTACTACTTTAGCCTTAACATCTTCTTTTAATTCACCCTTTGCCTCAATAACTACCAACTCTCCGGCCTCAATACCTTTACTAATATAGGCGAAATCATTGGTCACGTAACTCATTGCCACGCGTTTTAACCTGATTACTCCATGGGTAGTGCCTTGTTCTAATGCTTCCCTATTTTCGTCTAAAGGTTCAATCACCGGCACCACATTATTACCAGGCCCAAGAATTAATACGCTTGTTTTTGGAACAAATATGGAATTACGTATTTCTTTTAGATAAACTTTTGCCCGGCAAAACATCCCCGGCAATAATATGCTCCGAGGATTTTCAAGCAACACTTTCACAGTCAGGGTCCTGCTTCTTCCTTCAATAACCGGAATGATCTTTTCAATATTACCGATAAAAATATCTTGCGGGTAACTATCGAGAGTAATTTCGGTTTTTTGGCCAAACTTCACTTTTTCTACTTCCCTCTCTACTATCCCTAATTCGGCATAGACTTTCTCAAGGTCATAAAGAGAAAGGATCCTTTCGCGGGGAGTAACCAACTCTCCCTCCTCTACCTCCTTTGCTCCGATAACACCTTCTTTAGGGCTGACAAGCAGGGTCTTTTTTAATTCAGATTCGGCAAGTTTAATCTCTGCCTCTGCCATCCCCATCTGCGCTTTTACAGCTTCAGCCTCAAGCACCGCTTCATCAAGCTTCTGCTTAATAATTGCACCCGCTCTATACAACCCTTCATAAAGTTCTTTTTTCTTATTCGCGCTATTAGACTGGGCTTGGGCTGCCTCTAATTTTTTCCTTGAATACTGAAGCTTAAGTTGAGCATCTGAATCATCCAAAGAGGCCAGAATATCCCCTTTTAAAACCTTTTCCCCTTCTTTTACGTTAATTTTTTTGATCGTAGCGCTAGTTTCAAATCTTAACTCTATTTCCTGATACCCGCGGATTGTACCCATCGCAGAAAGCGTATCTTCAAAATCACGCGGCATAATTTTTATTACCCTCACAGGAATTATATCTGCTTCCGGAACAGCAGTAGGCGCAGGCGGTAGAATAGATTCTGCTATCGGGATTTCTTTTTTTGGCGCAAACATCGGGCTAAAAAGGATCCAAAGCATTGCCATAGTGCTTAAGAATATAATTAATATAGCTATAACTTGGGCTATTTTCATATTATTATAATTGATACCCTGTGGCTTTATCTAAAGCCGCCACTGCCAGGTAATATTCTCCGACGGAACGTAAATAAGATTCTTTATCCTGGGCAAGGTTCATTTTCGCCTCTATTAAATCAACCGGAGAGCCTTCTCCGACTTTTACCCTGGTATCTACAAGTTTATATTCTTTTTGGCGGTATTCAAGGCGGTTCTTACTTGCCTGAATACCGGATATGGATCTTTTATAAGCAAAGTAAGCGTCTTTTACTTCAAAGACTATCTTTTTCTTAGTTTCATTTAATTCGCTTACAGATTGCCGATAGGTGATCCTGGCTTCTTTATTTGCGGAATAATAATTTAGCCGGTCAAAAAGTGAAAATTTAAAATCAGAGTTGTTAGAATTTGTTTTTGTAGTAGTATCGGTAATGGATTTAGGAAGCGTGCGGT
>CAKKSP010000035.1 GCA_919902045.1 Omnitrophica bacterium GWA2_41_15
AGGGGGCTTAATCACAGTGCAGATTACAGCGGATACGGGAGACTGCTAAATCAGTATTTTACTTATCAAGCAGGATTCCCCAAAAAAAAGGCAAGTAAAGTTTTGCTGGTTAATGATCCTGAAATGGGTGTTTCTGCGATGATCCAAAGAAGCCGCCATGAAGGCCTTATAAGTGGGAGCTTAAGCGCAACTCTGATGTTAAAATACTTGAATAAAGAAACCGACGTAATAGCAGGTGATGAAATTATTACTTCCGGACTGACCGAAGTATATCCGAAAGGGATACTTATAGGTAAAGTTACCGAAGTAGTGGATGAGCCTACAGGGATGGGAAGGTTTGCCATAGTTAAACCTGCAGCTAATTTAGAGGGGCTAGAAGAACTTTTAATAATATTATCGTGAAAAAATTGCGCTATTTTTTAATCCTTTTAATATTAATTTTGTTAGAAGTATCGTTTGGAAGTTGGCGAAAGTTTTTATTTGCTTTTCCTGACCTAATGTTATCTGCGGTAATCATGTATGGGTTTATATTTATTTTTCGTAAGGGTTGGCTTATACTTCTGGCTTTGGCTTCCGGAATATTAAAGGAAGCTGTACTTGCCGGTACGGGAGGAGCGCGTATAATCCTTTATCTTTTATCGGGGTTGTTTGCTTCTTATATAGCAAAAAAGATTTCAGTTGAACATATAGCGGTGCGGATTTTTATCGTCGGATTAATAGTTTTGGCAAATGAAATAATACTCTATTTAATTAATTATTTCTTTAAGGGCAATCAGGCAGGATTTTTTTATTTTGCACGGGTAAGTTTACTTACAGCGGTTTATTCTGCTTTTTCTTTATTTTTAATAGAAAAGTTAAATAAATATTTAATTAAGGATATTGATGCGCGTTAAAATTATATATTCCGGATTTTTTTTGTTATTTGCCGTGATTTTTACGGGCTTATTTTTTTTACAAGTTATTAAAGGCGGAAGTTATAGGTTGTTAAGTGAAAAAAACTGTGTCCGCCTGATGCCACAGGAAGGTACGCGTGGTAAAATTCTCGATTTAAATGGTAAGGTTATCGTAGATAATAATCTTTCTTATGAAGTTACGCTTCTTCCGCAAAAAAACGAAAAAGTAGATTCTACTCTTGAAATGTTGGCAAAGGCTTTAGGTAGGAATCCAGCCGTGTTAAAAAAATCCTTTCGTCAAAATTTAGTTTCTTCTTATCTTCCCGTTACCGTGGCTAGTAATATAGGCACACATAGCGCTATAATTTTAGAAGAACTTAAAGCTGATTATCCTGAGATTAGCGTTGCTACCAGGCCCCTGAGGCATTATTCTTATGGTAAACTTGCCAGCCATTTAATTGGATATTTAGGCGAAATTGACCGTTGGCGCCTTACGCGTATGGCAGATTATGGGTATAACACTAAAGATATTGTTGGATTTACCGGAGTTGAGGAGCGTTATGATTATTATTTACGCCAGGAAGAGGGAGGAACTTCTATAGAAGTTGATCATCGCGGTAGGTTCGTACGTATATTAGGATATAAGCCGCCGCAAAACGGGAAAGATATTATTCTTACCATAGATCTTGAGATTCAGAAGATTGCTGAAAATTGTATAGGTGACAAAAAAGGCTCTGTAATAATAATGGATCCTTTTAGCGGAGCTATACGCGCCATGGTCAGCCGTCCTGGTTTCCAGGCGCAGTCTTTTGTGCAGAAAGATCAAGCTGCGATAAAAGATCTTTTTAGCGATGAGTCTTCACCTCTGTTAAACCGGGCTATCAGTACGCGTTATCCTCCCGGATCAGTGTTTAAAATGGTGGTTGCAGCAGCAGCGCTTGAAACTGCAAAAATTAATCCAAGTACTACGCATGTCTGCGAAGGGTATTACCAGGTTGGTAAACAGAAATTTAATTGCTGGTCAAGCCATGGCATTCAGGATCTTATGGATGCTATCGCGAACTCCTGTAATAACTATTTTTATCAAACCGGATTAAGTTTGGGCGGCCAGGCCATCCACGATTATGCTGTAAAGTTTGGTTTTGGCAAACCTACAAATATCGATATTTTTAACGAAACTCAAGGGATAGTGCCATCTCCTTTTTGGAAAAAATTTACCCGTTTACAAGGCTGGTATAATGGTGATACTGCTAATTTTTCTATCGGGCAAGGTTATCTTTTAGTCACTCCGCTTCAGGTGGTAAGAATGATAGCAGTATTTGCTAATAACGGATTTCTAGTTACTCCGCATGTGGTTGCAAAAATCGGAGGGCAAGATACTTTAATCTGGAGAAAAAAACCTTCTACCGTAGGGTTAAAACAGAGCACTCTGGAAGCGATTAATGCGGGCATGCGTAAGACTATTACCTCTGGAACCGGGGCTGTAATGGCGCAATTGCCGGTAGAAGTTGCTGGTAAAACCGGGACTGCGCAGGTTTTTGGAAGCCGTACTCACGGTTGGTTCACTGGGTTTTTCCCGTACAAAAAACCGCGTTTTGTGATCTGTGTTTTTCTTGAAAATGGCGGGCCTGGAGCCAATGCCTCTATGATGGCAAAAGATATTATTGATCAAATGTGCAGGGAGGGTTTAGTTTGAAAGAGGTATTCATAATTTTTATTATAGCATTGCTTATTGCTGTTTTTGGGGTCATTTCCATTTATAGCAGCAATTACCACAAAGAGGGCGAGCCTTGGCAATCTATTTATAAGCGCCAGATTTTTTGGGTATGTTTAGGGGCATTATTATTTTTCTTAATGGCTTTAAGCGATTACCGTAGGCTTTGGGATTGGGCATATTTTTTATATTTGTTTGTTATCGGGCTTTTATTATTGGTATTTTTGCTTGGGGCAATCAGGCTTGGCGCTCAGCGATGGTTACACATTGCTTGGTTTAATCTGCAGCCTTCGGAGATTGCAAAGCCGGCTATTGTGATACTCCTGGCGCGGTATTTTAGTAAAAAGACGCTTTTTGAGCTTTCTTCCTCAACTGCTCAATCTGGTTTCTTACGTTCTTTTTTTATTCCTTTTCTTTTTGTGCTTATTCCGGCTGGATTGATTATTGAGCAGCCTGATTTAGGAAGCGGGATGCTGATTATTTTTATTTTGGTAACTATGATTTTTGCAGCAGGGGTTAAGTTGCGCTATCTTCTAATATTGGCAGGAATAGGGTTGACGTCCCTGCCTATTTTTTGGCATTTTTTGCACAGTTATCAGAGAGATCGTATTATGGTGTTTCTTAACCCAAATATAGATCCGCTTGGGGCAGGTTATACCATTATTCAGGCCAAGATCGCCATTGGTTCAGGAGGTTTTTTTGGTAAGGGTTGGTTATCAGGGACACAAAGCCAGCTGCATTTTTTGCCTGAATCCCACACTGATTTTATTTTTTCAACTTTTGCAGAAGAATGGGGTTTTTTAGGTGTAGGAATCTTACTTATTTTTTATTTTTTAATTTTGCGCCTAATTATCCGGGCAGCAGAAATGGTGCATGATCCTTTTGGTAAATTCCTGGCTTTAGGAATTACTTTAATGGTTGGTATTCAAATATTAATTAATTTGGCAATGAATATGGGGTTTGCTCCGGTAGTAGGTATTCCGCTTCCGCTGATGAGTTACGGTGGCTCATCAATAATTGCTACATTTTTTTCTTTAGGAATCGCAGCTAGTATTTGTAGGAGCAGTAATTATGCCTGAATTGTATTCCCATGAATTTTTAGAAGGAATTATGAAACCTGCCCGTTATCTTGGTAACGAGTGGAATATCTCGCGAAAAAAGATAATCGGCCAGGAAGCGCGGATAGCACTTTGTTTCCCCGATCTTTATGAATTGGGGATGAGTAATCTGGGGCTGCGTATATTGTACGGCTTATTAAATAACTGCCAAGATATTGTCTGTGAGAGGGTGTTTCATCCTGACCGCGATATGGAATCGCGTCTGCGCCAGTATAATTTTTTGCTCGCTACTCTTGAATCAGGTTCTTCGGTGAAAGAGTTTGACTTCTTAGGATTTTCTCTGGGTTCAGAATTAAATTACACTAATGTTTTGAGTATTCTGGAATTGTCCGGGATTCCGATTCTAGCTCAGGAGAGGGGCGCAAATTTTCCTTTAGTGATAGGGGGAGGGCCTTGTACTCTTAATCCTGAGCCGATGCATGCTTTTTTTGACCTTTTTGTGATCGGAGAAGGAGAAGAAGTAATTTTAGAGCTTATCAGGTGTTATCTTTCTTTACGCGATGATTATCGTAAAAATAAGATTGATAAAAATGAACTGCTTAAGCGTTTTGCCAGTATAGAAGGAGTGTATGTGCCATCGTTTTATGAGGCCGGGTATAATTCTTCCGGTGTGTTAGAGTTTTTTAAACCAAAATTAGAAGGTGTGCCGGCAAATATAAAAAAACGCATCGTCAGCGATATGGAAAATTCTTTCTATCCACTTGATTGGCTTGTCCCGTATATCCCGATAGTACATGACCGCCTTAATATAGAAATTACAAGAGGTTGCCCCAACCGCTGCCGTTTTTGCCAGGCAAGAGTTCAATATTATCCTTTACGCATGCGTTCTGCTAGCAAAGTCAAAGATTGCGCTGCTAAGGGGTATCAAAAAAGCGGTTACGATGAGATTTCTTTAACCGGTTTATCAGTAAGCGATTACCCGGGGATTGAATCTTTGGTGGAAGATTTGATTAATTATTTTAAGCAGCACACAGTCAGCGTTTCGCTTCCTTCCATAAAACCTAAGGCATTGGTAAAGAATATATCTGCCGTAATTAACAGCATTAAAAAAACCGGGCTTACTTTTGCTCCGGAAGCAGGAACTTTGAATTTAAGAAAACGCCTAGGGAAAGATTTTGACGAGGATGAATTTTGGCAGATAATTTCAAAAGCTTATGAATTAGGGTATCGGCACGTAAAGTTGTATTTTATGACAGGGTTACCTCAAGAAACAGAAGCGGACATTTTGGCTATTGCTGATTTTGCAAAAAAAGTTTCCCGTCTTAAAAAACCCGCTGCTCAAGTAAACGTTAGTATTAATACTATGATACCTAAACCGCATACTTGTTTTCAGTGGTTTAAAATGGACACGCTTTTAGAGATGCAACAGAAAAATATTGTGCTTAAACGTTCTATGGAGGATCGTAAAATTAAACTTAATTTTCATGCTCCAAAGATGAGCATGCTAGAAGGTATCCTTAGCCGTGGAGACAGAAGATTAAGCGCGGTAATTCTAGAGGCGCACAGGAGAGGTTGTCGTTTTGATGCATGGGATGATCACTTCCAATGGGAGAAATGGCTTGAAGCCTTTTCTTTTTGTGGCATAAACCCGGAAGATTATCTTTTAGAGCGGAATCCTAATGAGCTCCTTCCATGGGATTTTATAGATACCGGGATAAAAAAAGAGTACCTAATTGATGAGTATAATAAGACTATTGCAACCTACGCGGTTGAGGATTAAAAAACGATTTGTTAACCGCGTAGGTTGACGGGCAATAAAGCTGTTGCGGGAGAATAAGTTACGCGGTATAATTTAACAGACAAAACGTCAAAAGGTTGATATGGAGGGTAAAAGCATGCGCAAAAAAAAGGTTAATTTTTCATTTAAGTCTAGCGGCATACATTGCAAGCTGCGCGTTGCGTTTTGTCTTATGTCAGTCCTACCGTTACTGGTAACACTTTACATCGCTTCTACCTATATTTTTCCGCGTGTTGGTTTTAAGGCAGATGTTACGCTGGCATTATTAACTATAATCTTTATTATTATTATCGGATTTTTTATATTAAGAGAAATATTCTCGAGGATCCAGGCGGCGAGTGAAAACGCAAGGCTTTTGGCAAAAGGTGATTGGGCCGGAAAAATAGAAACCGGGCCGGCGGATGAAGTCGGAGATTTGGGAGAGGCTTTAAATGATATCTCCAGGTTTATCCGTAATAATATGGATGAGATTAAAAAATACGGGGATAAGACCAATGAAATTAATACGGAAATTCAAAACAGGGTTTTTGTTTTGTCAAGCCTGCTCCAGATTGAATCGCTGATTACCCAGGGCGCAAGTTTAGAAGAAGTACTTAAATTTATTGTAGAAAAATCCCGTCTTTTGGCAGATTCGGAAATATCTTTTCTTTTCCTGCGTGATGATACGCAGGATTTTTTCTATATGAAATCACAAGCTAGTTCGTCAAATGATAATGTTTCGGATATGAGTATTGATTCAAACGATAAAATCCTAGGTAAACTTACCAGTGGGCTCAAACTTTTTATTTCCGATCATAGTAATACTATTACAAAAGAAGCACGCGAGGAGCTTTCGCGAAGATTTAATATTGAGAATGCTTTTATTTTGCCTATTCCTTTAAAAGGCAGAATCGTTGCTATCTTGGGTATAGGAAATAATAAAAATAATTTTGTTTTCAAAAAAGAAGATCAGGATTTATTAGAAATTTTTGCTAAACAAATTGCTATAGCCGTAGAAAATAACCGCCTATTACGGCAAGTTGAACGGTTGGAGATAAAGGACGCCTTAACCGGACTTTATAACGAGGCGTTTATTCGTACTAGGCTCCAAGAAGAGATAAAAAGAGCAATAATGTTGAGAAGATCTTGTGCTTTTATTATTTTTAATGTAGATAATTTTCACCGCTTTCATCAGAATTTCGGCCTTCTACAGGCAGAAACAGCACTTAAGAAAATTGCTTTTATTGTTCGTGATTCTGTCAGCGAAATTGATTGTGTAGCGCGTTTAGGAGATAATGAATTTGCTTTGGTGTTACCTGAAAAAAATAAACGTAATGCACGTGATTTGGCAGAAGAAATCCGCAAGAAAATTGAATTTATTTTTAGTGAAGAGCCTGATATGAATAAGCGTTTTACCGTAAGCGGAGGAGTAAGTGAAAACCCCTTAGACGGTATCGAAGCAGAAGAGCTTATTGCTAAAGCCAAAGAGGCGTTAAGCTTTGCTAAGGCGCAGGGTAAAAACACTATTATTAGCTAGGAACATATGCAGCCCAGAAGATTAGTAAATAAACAATTAGGTGAATTACTTATTGAGCGTAATATTCTTAGCCAGGAGCAGCTGGCCAAAGCCCTTATGCTGCAAAAAGAAAAAGGTGGGCTTATCGGAGAGATTCTGGTAGAGCTTGGTTTTGTGCGAGAGGAAGAAATCGCGCAGACTTTAACTGCTCAGTACGGATTTCCCTATCTGCCTCTTGCTAATTATGAAATTGACCAAGAGATAATCGGTATTATCCCGAGCAGGGTTGCCAAGCAGTATCTTATAATTCCGGTAGATAAAATTGGAACTAATTTAACTTTGGCGATGTCTAACCCGCTTAATCTTCAGGCCATAGAAGACGTAGAACTTCTTTCCGGGTGTTCTATTCAGACATTTGTTTCGACGTCTTCAGATATTAAGAAAGCAATTGAAAAATACTACAAGGATAAATGAATTAGGGTAGCGGGTAACGTAACCCGTAACCCGTAACCCGTAACCCGATAATGCCCTCTCTAAAAGAACGTCTTACCGAA
>CAKKSP010000036.1 GCA_919902045.1 Omnitrophica bacterium GWA2_41_15
GCGCGCTCGGGTATTGCCTGCGCTAATTTGTTGTTTAGTCTTGGGGCTAAAGTAAAAGCTACTGATAATAATGACAGCGAAATTACCCGGCGTAACGCTGTAAAGCTTTGTTCTGATTATATTGCGGTAGAGTTTGGCAAACATAGCTCTGATTTTATTGAAGGCAGTGACCTGGTAGTAGTTTCACCCGGCGTAAGTAATGACAGTTTTTCGATTCAGTTTGCCCAAAAAAACAATATTCCAATAGTAAGCGAAATTGAAATTGCAAGTATTTTGTGCCCGGCTCCGATTATTGCCGTTACTGGTTCGAATGGGAAAACTACCGTTACTACGTTAATTTCGCGCGTTATTAACGCAAGCGGAATGAAGGCTTATGCCTGCGGAAATATTGGAAACCCTTTCTGCGGGGAGATCCAAAAATTATTAGCAAAAGATTATGTTGTGCTTGAAGTTAGTTCTTTTCAGCTTGAGCGCATAAAAAGTTTTAAGCCGAAAATAGCAGTAATTTTAAATTTTAATCGTAATCATCTTGATCGTCACAAAGATATGGAGGAGTATTTAACTGCGAAAAAACGGATTTTTCTAAACCAGGACAAAAATGATTTTTTAGTCCTAAATGGGCTCGACCCCGCACTTAAAAATATTTCCTCTGAATCAAAAAGCAAAGTAATATTTTTTAACCAGCTGCCTGGCTTGAACCCTAATCAGGCAGCGGTTTTTACGGTAGCTTCGATTTTGGGAATCAAGGATGATATAGTTTCTAAGACGTTCCAGGATTTCAAAGGCCTTGAACATCGAATGGAGTTTGTGGCTGAAATAAAAGAAGTAAGTTTTATTAATGATTCCAAAGCTACAACTGCGGATTCAGCTGCCTGGGCCTTAGAGAATATCAACCGGCCGGTGTTTCTTATCGCAGGAGGAAAAGATAAGGGCGTTGATTATGCAAAAATTCTTGAATCCCGCCAAAAAATTAAAGAGGTTATTTTGATCGGTGAAGCAAAAAATAAAATAAGGCAGGCGCTTGGTGAAACTCTTTCTTTTAGGGAAGTCGATTCTCTTAGTAGCGCTGTAAGGCTTGCTTTTAGTAAAGCCAAAGCCGGAGATTGTGTTTTGTTGTCTCCGATGTGCGCTAGTTTTGATATGTTTAAGGATTACGAAGAAAGAGGCAGAATATTTAAAGAGGTAGTGGAGGCATTGAAAAAAGAAAATGGTACGTAATTTAAGAATAAATATTTTTAGTATTACCGTCATACTTATTTGTATAGGTATTGTGATGATTTATAGCGCTTCCGGAATTTATGCCGGAGAAAAGTACCATGACAGCCTGTTTTTTTTAAAACGTCATCTTATATTTCTGCTAATCGGATTTATTGCTACTTTTTTTCTGATGAGTTTTGATTATCGGTCTTTACGTTATTTTGCAAAACCCGCGATAGTTTTGGCAGTAATTCTTTTGGTGCTTGTATTGATGCCGGGATTAGGAAGAGAGGTTTCCGGAGCCAAGCGTTGGTTTCGCTTTAAATTTATCAGTTTTCAGCCGTCGGAATTTGCTAATCTGGCGGTGATTATTTATATCGCGGATTTTATCAGTCGTAAGTCAGATTCCTTGCGTAATTTTAAAGAGGGATTTCTTCCTCCGGTTGCGGTTATGGGGTTAGTTTTGCTTCTTATACTGGTGCAGCCGGATTTAGGAAGCGTAGTAGCTTTATCGATGGTGGTTTTTATTATGCTGTTTGCCGCAGGAACGCGTTTTTCGTACTTAGTTTCTTTATTCTTGTTGAGCCTACCGGCATTATATTTTTTAGTTTTTAGTGTTCCTTATAGGCGGGCGAGAGTTTTGGCTTTTTTAAATCCCTGGCTTGATCCAAGAGGAAGCGGTTTTCAGGTGATCCAGTCGCAAGTAGCGCTGGGTTCAGGAGGGATCTTTGGAGTTGGCCTTGGGCAATCCAAACAAAAGCTTTTTTATCTTCCCGCAGCGCATACGGATTTCATTTTCTCTATTATCGGAGAGGAGCTAGGGCTTATAGGCACACTTATAGTGGTTTGCTTGTTTATTTTTTTTCTGCGTGAAGGTTTTAAAATAATACGTAATACTGCTGATAAATTTGGTTATTATCTGGGCCTTGGGCTTGTGCTTTTGGTCGCTTTTAAAGCGATAATCAATATCGGAGTTTCCTGCGGGATGTTTCCTACTAAGGGATTACCTCTTCCTTTTATCAGTTATGGCGGCTCATCGCTTATCTTTGAAATGATGAGCGTAGGATTATTGATGAATATCGCCCGTACTGGTGATTATCCGTGAAAAAGAATAAGCGTATTTTGGTTGTATCCGGATCAAGCGGAGGCCATATATTTGCGGCAATGGCTTTTATTGAGGAATGGAAAAAAACTTATTTAGTCCAGGAAAATGATTTATTGCTTATCCTCCCGAAAAAATCTATCCGCGCACATTTAAAAGAAATACCGTGTGCTGTAAAATATATTGATGGGCGTTCTTTTAATCTTAGTTTAGGGCTAAGGAATTTGTTTTGTTTCTGGTCATTTCTTAAAGCATTATTTGAAAGTTTTTTTATTCTGATTTTTTTTAAGCCGGAAATTGTGATAGCTTTTGGAAGCATTGTTTGTGTGCCTATTGTATGGTGGGGATGGTTTTTTAGGCGTAAGGTGGTTTTGCATGAGCAGAATGTGTTTCCGGGCAGGGCAAACCTTTTCTTAAGCTGGTTTGCGGATATTGCAGCGGTTTCTTTTGAGGAAACTATGCCTTACTTTAATAGCCTGGCAAAAGAGGTTAAGTTGACCGGGCTTCCCTTGCGCGAGACTCTTGTAAAAAAAGAAAGTTTTTTGGCGCGTAATTTTTTTGGATTTTCAAATGATAACTTTACATTATTGGCAATGGGAGGAAGTCAGGGAAGTAGCTCGGTAAATCATCTTGTAAGCAGCGCTTGTGTGCAACTTGAAAAAGAATACTTAAAAAAGCTTAATTTGATACATCTAAGCGCAGAATTTGATATGCCCTATCTTGTAGATGTGTATAAAAAATCAGGCATTAATGCAAGAGTTTTTGCATTTCTTGGCCAGATGTCCGATGCTTATTCTGCAGCGGATTTAGTGATTTCCCGGGCCGGTGCTTTAAGTATTGCTGAAATAGCGTTTTTTAAATTACCGGCTTTATTAATTCCGTATCCTTATGCATATCAACATCAGCAGGTAAATGCCCGAGTGCTTGAAAAGAAGGGGGTTGCCGAGGTTCTAGAAGAGGCCTCGCTAAGCGTAAAAGAGCTTAGAGATAAGCTCAAAGATTTTATGGACAACCCTTCCAGGCTTGCTATAATGCGCGATAATTACGGTGAATCAATTGATTCTTCTGCAGCAAAAAGGCTTGTCGAAATAATATGAAGAGATTGCTGAAATTATTTTTAATGGTTTTGTTTTGTTATCTAGCCATTGGCGCTAGTAGCGAAAAATGGAATATTTCTAAAAGCACGCATTTTATTGTGCATTATAAAGCTGCAAAAGAAGATTTTGTTAATCAGGTAATTGATCAGGCAGAAAAACACTATGAAGGTATCGCCGAGGATTTAGGTTTCAGGCGTTATAATTTTTGGCTCTGGGATAACCGGGCAAAAATTTATATTTATAATGACGCAAAAGATTTCCAAGTTTCTACGGGCCAACCGGAATGGTCTTCCGGCTCTGCAAACGTGCGGGATAAGGTTATTCAAACATATCCTTATGCGCGCAGTTTTTTTGATAGTGTCCTGCCGCATGAGATGGGGCATATTATATTCCGCGAGTTTATCAGTTTTGATAATCCAGCATCTCCCATCTGGCTAGATGAAGGAGTAGCTTCTTATCAGGAAAAAATTCGTTTAGTCTTTGCTAATCGAATGGTGCGCAAGTCAATTACCGATAAAAAGATGATCCCGCTTGATAAGCTTTCAGCTATTTCTCCGCAAGACCTTAAGGATAAGGATGAAGTGAGTTTGTTTTATTCAGAATCAGTAAGTGTGGTGAATTACCTGGTAAAAGAATTTGGCACGGATGATTTTGTAACTTTTTGCCAGAAGTTAAGGGATAAACGTGATTTTATCGAAGCCCTGAGCTCAGTCTACGGGTTTAAAAGTATGGAAGAGTTGAACAATCATTGGATTGATTATCTTGCCGGAAAGTAGTCTCTGTTTTAGTTAAATTTTAAGATGGATAAAAATTCACACTATCATTTTATGGGTATTGGCGGCATAGGGATGAGCGCGATTGCCCGTCTTTATCTTCATAAAGGAATCAAAGTTAGCGGCTGCGATGTAAAAGAAAACAGTATTATGCGGGAATTAAAAAATTCCGGTGCTCATATTTTTATAGGCCATAATCCGGCGCATCTTGATACGGACATAGATACTGTGGTTTATTCATCGGCAATCCGGCAAGACTGCCCTGAATTTTCCTGCGCTATCGCGAGAGCAAAATCAAAGGGCTTAAAGCTCTTACGCCGAGCTGAAGCTTTGGCAGAACTAATGGAAGGACAGGCGGTCA
The DNA here is from genome assembly GCA_919902045.1 of Omnitrophica bacterium GWA2_41_15. Classification (GTDB taxonomy): domain Bacteria; phylum Omnitrophota; class Gorgyraeia; order Gygaellales; family Profunditerraquicolaceae; genus CAKKSP01. Next base: position 4,531 of record CAKKSP010000036.1, read on the forward strand.
TTACCGTGGCAGGAAGCCATGGTAAGACAACCACAAGCTCGCTTGTAAGTTTTCTTCTCTGTGAAGCAGGGCTTTCTCCGACTGCCGCTATCGGAGGAGTGGTGCATAATTTTAATACTAATTCTCTGGCGGGAGCAGGTAAATTTTTTATTGCAGAAGCAGATGAATCTGATGGTTCATTTCTTTGTTATAGGCCTAGTTATTCTATTATTACTAATATTGATCGCGAACACCTGGATTATTATAAGGATTTTTCTTCCGAAATAGAGGTATTTAAAAAATTTATTAACCAGACAGAAAAAAACGGTTGTGTTTTTGCCTGCTCAGATGATAAAATTCTTTTTGACCTGGCTAATACCTGGGAAGGAAGAAAAATATTTTTTGGTTTAAAGGAATCAGAAGGTTTTTATCCGCGAAATATAAAAATTAATGGTTTAAGTAGTAGTTTTGATTGTTACTGCGGGAAGCAATTTATCGGCAGTTTTAATTTAAACCTTGGGGGGGCACATAACATCTCTAATGCATTGGCAGTAATCGCCCTGGGGGTAGAACTTAATATTAAACCGGATGTTATATTAAAGGCTTTGGCCGGATATCAGGGTGCAGGCCGCAGGCTTGAAGTGAAATTTAAAGATGACAACTACATATTTATCGATGATTATGCGCATCATCCTACAGAAATTAGGGCGACTTTAGCAGCAGCCCGTAGTGTTTCAGGAGGCAGGTTGGTAGTTATCTTTCAGCCGCATCGTTATAGCCGCACAAAAATTTTAATGGATGAATTTGCCAAGAGTTTTTCCTTGGCGGATTATCTGGTATTGACAGATATCTACCCAGCTTCGGAGCTTCCCATGGAAGGGGTTAGCGGAGAAATTCTTTTTGAAAAGATTCGTTTAGAGAGAAACGATAAGCCGATAGTATTTTTACAAAAGGAAAAAATCGCAGGTCATATTTTAGAAATTTTAAAACCAAAAGATCTGGTGATTACGCTTGGAGCCGGAGATATAGTAAAGGTCTGTGATGAACTGGCAAAAAATTTACAAAATACCTGTACGGCATAATATTAAGCTTTCTGCCTATACTTCTTTTAAAATTGGAGGGCCGGCGCGATTTTTTTTACAGCCTAAAGATATCTGCCAGTTAAAAGCTGCGGTCAAGGCTTTAAAAAATGAAAATATTTCTTTTAAGATTCTAGGAGCAGGAAGTAATCTTCTAATAAAAGACGGAGGTTTTGACGGGGCTGTAATCAGGCTGCGGGCTCCATATTTTTCCCGGATTAAATTTAGCGGAAAACATGCGCAGGCAGGTGCGGGATTATTAATATCTCAATTTATCGTTAAGGCTAAGGCGCGAGGTTTAGGGGGAGCAGAATTTTTAAGCGGAATTCCCGGGACGTTGGGGGGCGCTTTGGTAATGAATGCCGGAGCTTGGCATGAGGATATTTCTAAGATAGTGGAAAAAATCACGGTTATGGATTATAATGGAAAAGTCAAAATCATTGCGACAGGTTCTGCGGGGTTTAAATATCGCAGTTCAGGACTAAATAAATATATCGTGCTTTCGGTTAGTTTGCACATGGAAAAAAAGGCGTTAAGCGAAATTAATTCTGAAGTTTCCTATTACTTAAAAAAGCGCCAAGAAATGCAGGATTTAAAATATCCATCTGCAGGATGCGTTTTTCGTAATCCTAAAAATGATTTTGCCGGGCGCTTGATTGATGCTTGCGGGCTTAAAGGAAAACAGTTTGGCCGGGCAATGATATCAAATCGCCATGCTAATTTTATCGTTAATAAAGGCGGGGCGCAGGCAGAGGATGTTTTAGGATTGATTGAGTTTGTTCGTAAAACTGTTAAAGATAAATATGAGATTAGCCTTGAGCCGGAGATTAAGATATGGTAGAAGAAGCAAAGAATAAGTTTGGCCGTATAGGTGTTTTGATGGGAGGGCCTTCTTCAGAAAGAGAGATTTCCCTGAAATCCGGCAAAGGTGTATATGAGGCGTTTTTATCTAAAGATATCGAGGTTGTGGCGTTAGATATTAAAACCGATAATGCCACTGAAGTTATAAAGTTGTTGCGTGATGCGAAAATTGATTGTGCTTTTATTGCAATGCATGGCCGTTTCGGAGAAGATGGCCAGATACAACAGATACTGGATCAACTTTCTATACCTTATACAGGTTCGGGGGCCTTGGCTGCGAGCCTAGCTATGGATAAAATATCTGCGCGCAAAATATTTTCTTCCGATAAGCTTCCTTCTCCGCGTTATCTAGCGTTTGAGAGTAAAGAAAAAGCCGCAGAGCAAATTATAAAAAACCTGAAATTTCCGGTAGTAGTAAAGCCGGCTACGCAGGGCTCAAGTATCGGATTAAATATCGCAGAGAATAATATCGATTTATTTGCGGCACTTGAGGAAGCGTTTCGTTACGATGAACGAGTGCTTGTTGAGGAGTTTATTTCTGGCAGAGAAATCACTGTCGGTATTCTTGATGAATTGCCTTTGCCGGTTGTAGAGATTGTCACTAAGCGAAAATTTTTTGATTATACCGCTAAATATCAGGCGGGTTTTACTGAATATATCGTGCCGGCGCATATTGATAACAGCATTTCTGTGATGGTACAGGAATTGGCTTTGCGCGCGCACAAGCTTTTGGGTTGCAAAGGTTTCTCCAGGGTAGATTTTATTTTGGATGATTCCGGCGTTGCTTTTATTTTAGAGATTAATGCTATCCCGGGTTTAACGCCGTTTAGCCTTTTACCAAAAGCTGCGGCAGCCTGTGGGATTGATTTTACCAGCCTTTGCCTTAAACTTATTGAAATAGCGTATGCCGAAAATAAACGTCTTTCCTGCGCGTCAGCTTCTTAAGCGTTTTTTTGACTATAAATTTTTTGTAGTTGTTTTTCTACTGGCAGCAGTAGGATTAGGATTTTTTGTTTTTTTAAATTATTTGAAAAAAACTCAGTATTTTTGCGTGCGACAGGTAATCGTTAAGCCGGCGCAAGAGTGCGATCTTTCATATTTAAATGGGCGTAATATTTTTTCGCTTTGTCCGGATATTGAAGTACAGAAGATACTCCGCAACTTTCCCGTATATAAAAGAGTTAAAGTGGTAAAAGTATTTCCGGACCGGCTTTTTATTGAAATTGTAAGAAGAAAACCAGTCGCGCTTCTTAAGCTAAGAAAATATTATTGCATAGATGATGATATGGTGATTTTTGAAGCTACTGCAGCAGATGCAGGAAACAAGCTTCCACTTATAGAAGGTTTTGAAAACAGAATTAGCGGAGCCCAAGCGGGAAAGCGTTATAATCATAAATTATTGGCTTACGCGCTTCAGGTAATCAAAGAATTCAGAAGTAATCCGGGTTTAAAGGGTTGGCCGCTACGTTTAGTAAACGCTAAAAGCGCGGTTGATTTTTCACTCTGGCTTGAGCCGGCAGTAGAAATAAAGTTTGGTATCGGAGATACAGCTAGAAAATTTAAAACTCTTTCTAATTTGCTGCCGCAGATAAAAAAGGAATGGAAGCAGATTAAATATGTGGAATTACGGTTTCACGAACCGATAATTAAATTAAAAAATGAATAATTGTTTATGCGCATTGGATATCGGATCAAGTAAGATCTCTGCGGTAGTTGCCCAGATTAAAGGGGGAAAGCTGCATTCACTTTTTTGTGAAACTGTCCCTTCGCACGGGATTAAAAAGGGTGTAGTAATAAATTCTATCGATGTGGTTGAGGCTTCAGGCAGGGTTTTAAAAAGCCTTAAGCTTAAATCGCACCTGCCGATTAAATCTGTATGTGTAAATATTTCAGGGCAGGATATCATTACTAAACACAGCCGTGCCGTGATTCCGCTTGCAGAAAGAAGCAATAAAGTCATAACTTTATCTGATATTAGGCAGGTAAACGAGCAGGCGCGGATTCTTGGGGCAAATCTTGAAGAAGAGATCATCCATTCGCTTCCTGTAAATTATGCCATTGATTCGCAAGATAATGTTTTAAGCCCGTTGGGATTATACAGCCATCGCCTGGAAGTGGATCTTTATTTAATTTGCGCGAAGGCTTCTTCGGTTGAGAGTTTGGGCAGGCTTTTAAATCAGGCAGGTTATGAAGTAAGAGAGCTTTTATTTTCCGGATTAGCTACGAGCAGGATTGCCCTTCTTCCTTTGGCAACTGATGCGGATGTTACAGCTGAAGGATTAGAGGTGCTTTGTGATATCGGAAGCGATATAACCGAAATAATTGTTTTTAAGGAAGGGTTTATCCGGGATATTAAGATAATCTATAAAGGTGCAGACGATATAACCCGTGAGTTAGCCGAGAACTTAAAAATTCCCTATGAATTGGCAGAAGAAGTAAAGATTTCTTATGCTAGTGTAAGCGATGCTGAGCGGTTAGGTTCTGACCGGGAGATCCTGGTAAAGCGGCACAATCTCTATAAACCTATTAAGCAGAAAGCAGTAGTTGAGATTGCAACTACTTCAGCAAAAAATCTGTGTCAGGAAATAAAAGAGGCTATCGATGCCCTGGCAGCTTCTCACCGGGTAAAAAAAGTAGTTGCTTGCGGCCGAGGGGTGCTGCTTGAGGGTTTTTTAGAGACATTAGAAAATACACTTAGCCTTCCCTGCAGATTGGCGCGTATTCGCGAGCCCGGTTATTTTTACGAAAGAAAAACACATTATCCTTATCAGGAAAATTTAAACGAACTTTTTGCCTTAGTTAATAAAGACCCGGCATTCTCCGGGCAAAAATATCTTTCTTACCTCACGGCCTTAGGGATGTTAGCGGAATCGCTTTATCCGAGGCAACAGGCAGTAGTTGCGTTTTCTTCATTAAGTAACAATCCTCTGGTGCGCTTTTTGCACAAAGCAAAAGAAATCTACCGCGAATACTTTTAACTTCAGGGACACTTCTCAACTCAATCGGAGAAGTGTCCCTGACTCAATCTCAAACCTGTCCCTCCGAAGCTTCTACCTTACGCCTAAAACCATACGAAGATGGTTTTAAAGGCGCATTTAGAAAAGAAGCGAGGACTCTGGCGAGGCTCTGACGAGCCAGAGCAGTATTCTTGCTACGTATGTATAATTCTGCTCGCTCTAGTAGATTTTACCCTTCGGGGCCGCCAATGGTCTTTCGCATCCCAAGATTGCCACTCCGTGGCCTTGGGATACCCTCACTGTTCAAGCTGCTTAGGCACCTGAATCTAAATATTCAGTGCCACCCCTATAATTAAAGTTAGGGGTTGGCTAAAATCTAAATTCGCTCGCTAGAATTACATACGCAGGTGGTTCAATCTTGAGATGTAAAACTAGGGGACGCTTCGGTGGTTTTAGAAAATAAAACTATAGAAGCGTCCCCTAGTTTTTTTAGATTTAGTTTATTGGTCAACGGGTGACGGACGAGCCAAGTTCCCTTTGAGCGAACGGAATTTGCAGGAGATTTTGCTATGAAAATTCAGGCGATATTGTATAATAAATCCCATGATTGCAGCGAATATTGAACGTGTAAGAGAGCAGATTGTAAAAGCCTGCCATAGAGTAAATAGAGACCCTTCTGAAGTAACAATAGTAGCGGTAACTAAAGAGCGCTCGGTTTATCAGATCGATGAAGTAATTGCTTCTGGTTTAAGTGATATTGGTGAAAATAAAATACAGGAAGCGCAGATAAAATTTTGGGAGTTATGCGGCGAGGGGAGAGAGCGGTCGCATTTTCGCTGGCATATGATCGGCCATCTCCAAACCAATAAAGTAAAAGATGCTGTGCAGATTTTTGACCTTATACATTCAGTCGACAGCTTAAAACTGGCTAAGACTATCGATAATCAGGCCGCCAAGTATGGTAAGATCCAGGAAGTGCTTATCGAAGTGAATACTTCAGGAGAAACTGAAAAATTCGGGTGCGCTCCGGAGGCCGTCGAAGGTTTAGTAAAAGAGGTCGCTACTTTTAAAAATATAAAATTGAACGGATTAATGACCATGGCGCCTGAAGTCGCAAATCCCGAAGATGCGCGTCCTTACTTTAGGATGTTAAGAGAATTACGAGATACAATTTACGGGTTACCTGTTACCCTGCCTGCCAAAGGCAGGCCTGACCTGTCACCTGTTCTATCCATGGGCATGAGCAATGATTTTGAGGTGGCAGTTGAAGAGGGTGCTACAATGGTGCGTATCGGCAGGGCTATATTAGGAGATCAACAAAAGATATTAAAGTTACGGGAGAAAATATAGATGGAACATGTAGGTATAATTGGCTTTGGTAATATGGGTTCGGTAATCGCAGAACAAATTAAAAATGAATATTCTGTTATAATATTTGATAAGGATAAAAGCAAGACAATTAATAGCAGATTAAAAGTTTTGGAAAACGTTGTTGATTTAGTTAATAATGTAGATGTTGTTATTTTGGCGGTAAAGCCTCAGGATTTTGCCCCTGTTTTAGAAGAGATAAAAAATTATATCGGTAAAAAAATAGTAATTTCCATAGCAGCCGGAATCACGACAACTTTTATTGAAAAAATTATAGGTGATGCTAAGATTATACGCACAATGCCTAACCTGGCAGCGCGATTTGGTAAAGGCATTACCTGGTTATGTCGAGGAAAAAACGCCACGGATGTTGATCTTAATATCTCGGAAGAAATTTTCAACTATTTAGGGAAAACTTTTATTATAGAAGAAGCGATGATGAACGCGGCGACTGCGGTTTCAGGAAGCGGCCCGGGTTTTTATTTTGCGCTTATCGAAAATAAACCGGAAAGTGAATGGGAGGTTATAGGAGTAAAACGATTTATTCCCGAACTTACTTTTGCTGCAGAAGCTCTAGGTTTTGATAAAAAAACTTCCAATCTTGCCGCAGAGCTGACTTATGAAGGATCATTTCTTACTGTTAAAACAGGCGGTTTATCTGCCGCTGAACTAAAAAAACAAGTTGCTTCAAAAGGTGGGACTACAGAGGCGGGGTTAGAAGTTTTACTTAAAACTGGATCTTTGATCAAAGCAGTAGAAGTAGCGGCGAAAAGGGCGGAAGAATTATCAAGATAAAGGAGCACCCCTTGCCTAACCACTCGTAAATTTTGTCGCCAGTCTGTCTATTGCCAGACGGCTCCAATATTTACTTCGCAGGCTTCGGGGTTAATTTTCAGACAAGTAAAATGGGGGAAAATTTATGGGAAAGATTGGTATCATCGGCGGAAGCGGTTTATATCAAATAGAAGGTTTAAAAAAGGTTAAAGCGGTTTCCGTAACTACTCCTTTTGGAAAGCCTTCAGATAAGTTAATCACTGGTATTTTACATAACAAGGAAGTAGTATTCTTGCCGCGCCACGGAGTAGGCCATAGGATAAATCCCTCTAAAATTAATTATCGCGCCAATATTTACGCGATGAAAAAATTTGGCGTTGATAGGATCATTTCTGTTACAGCCTGTGGAAGTTTGAAGGAGGAACTTAAGCCGCTAGATTTTGTCGTACCTGATCAATTTGTAGACCGGACTAATCAGGCGCGTCCCATAACTTTTTTTGATGACGGTATAGTAGCACACATAGTTTTTGCGCATCCGGTATGCAAGGATCTTGCTAATGTAGTTTATACAAGTGCAAAAAATATAAGCCAAAGAGTTCACAAAGGCGGAATATATATTAATATGGAAGGCCCGGCGTTTTCTACGCTTGCAGAATCAAACCTTTACCGCAGTTGGGGAATGGATATTATTGGGATGACTAATATGTCAGAAGCAAAGCTTGCGCGCGAAGCGGAAATCTGTTATTCTACGCTGGCTGCGATTACTGATTATGATTGCTGGTATCCGGATCATGAGTCTGTTACGGTTGAAATGGTAATTCAGAATTTGAATAAGAATATTGATAATTCCAAAAAGATCATCGGAGAATTGATTAAGAATATGCCGCAAGAACGCAATTGTGCTTGTAAAGATGCGCTAAAATATGCAATTATGACTGATCCTAAACTAATTTCTAAAGAAAAGAAGATAAAATTATCAGTGTTGATCGGAAAATATATAAAATGAGCATACTTGTTCTTGGAACTGTAGCCCTTGATACCGTTAAGACTCCACATGGCCTGCGCCGTGATATTCTTGGCGGGTCCGCTGCACATTTTTCCATGGCAGCAAGGTTGTTTACTGATGTGCATCTGGTGGCGGTAGTGGGGGAGGATTTCCCTATTGCGCATATTGAATTTTTGCGAAAAAAAGGGGTTGAGCTTACTTCGCTTATCCGCGAAAAAGGCCCTTCTTTTAAATGGAGCGGTAAATATGAGGGAGATCTGAATTCCGCTATTACTTTAAGTACAGAGCTCGGAGTGTTAGCTTCTTTTAAACCAAGAGTGGGCGATCATCAGCGCGGTATTGCCAATATTTTTCTGGCAAATATCGATCCGGATATCCAGCGGCATCTGCTTAATCATATGCATAAGCCAAAATTAGTCGGCTTAGATAGTATGAACTATTGGATCAATACTAAACGTAAGGCGCTTCTTCGGGTGCTTAAAATGGTAAATATTTACCTGGTAAACGATGCGGAAGCTCGTCAACTTTCCGGAGAGCATAGTTTGATTAAAGCAGCTAAAGCTATACGCAAAATGGGCCCTGAAATTGTTGTATTAAAAAAGGGAGAGCACGGAGTATTACTTTATTGTGATAAATTCATTTTTTCGCTTCCTGCGTTTCCGGTAATGAAAGTTGTAGACCCGACAGGAGCAGGAGATACTTTTGCCGGCGGATTTATGGGGTATTTAAGCCGTGCAGGGAACACTAAAGAGTCGGAGCTCAGGAAAGCCATTGCTTACGGCGTGGCAGCTGCTTCCTATAATGTAGAAGATTTTGGCCTTAATCGTACAAGTAAACTAAAATATAATGATCTTGTAATTCGCCTTAAGAGTCTTCGTAAGGTAATCAATTTTTAGCCCAGGGACTTACTTATGGATTATAAAAGTACTTTAAACTTACCAAAAACTGATTTTCCGATGAAGGCAGATTTGCCTAAGCGTGAGCCGCTTCTGCTTAAGCAGTGGGAGGATGCCGCGCTCTATGAACTCATCCGGGAAAAAGGAGCGGGGAAACCTAAATATGTCTTGCATGACGGCCCGCCTTACGCAAATGGCGATATCCATATCGGCCATGCGCTGAATAAAAATCTAAAAGATATAGTGATTAAGTTTAAGACAATGCGCGGGTTTGATTCACCTTATGTGCCGGGCTGGGATTGCCATGGCCTGCCGGTTGAGCACCAGTTATTCAAAGAATTAAAGATCACAAAATACCAGATCGGACAGGTAGAATTCCGCCAAAAGGCGCATGATTATGCTCTTAAATATGTTTCTACGCAGAGAGAGCAGTTTAAGCGTTTAGGCGTGTTCGGCGATTGGCAGAATCCTTATTTAACTCTTGATCCTGTTTATGAAGAAGGAATAATCAGGTCATTCGGAACTTTGGTAGAAAAAGGCTACATCTACCGCGGCCTTAAACCGGTGAACTGGTGTTTTAAATGCGAAACTGCCCTTGCCGAGGCGGAAGTTGAGTATGGGGACCATGTTTCGCCGTCGGTGTTTGTGAAATTTGAGATTGACCGTTCTAACGGGTTACCGGGTGACAAGGTTGCCACGTCACCATCGCACCTATTGATCTGGACTACGACACCCTGGACTCTCGTAGCTAATGTAGCGGTGGCAGTGCATCCGGAATTAAGCTATGTTTTAGTTGATACCGAAAAAGGCAAGATGATCATTGCTGAAAGCCTCTTGTCATCCGTGCTCAGCCGTGCAGGTATAGAAAAATATGAAATTTTAAATAAATATGAAGGCGCACAGCTCCAGGGCTTAGTTTACCAGCATCCTTTTCTTAATCGAAAAGGAAAAGTTGTGCTTGCCGATTATGTTTCTAAAGAAGAAGGAAGCGGCCTGGTGCATACTGCTCCTGGGCACGGAAGCGAAGATTATTTGACCGGATTAAAATATAAGTTAGATATTATTATGCCGGTAGATAGTAAAGGTAAATTTGATGCTACGGCAGAGGACCTATCGGGGGTAAATGTTTTTGTAGCCAATGATCTTATTATTGAAAAACTTCAAGGCAGCGGGGCGTTACTGCTTGTGGATAAGATTAACCATTCCTATCCTAAATGTTGGCGTTGTAAACAGCCGGTAATTTTTCGGGCGACAAAGCAGTGGTTTTTAAAAGTTGATCACAAGGATTTACGTAAGCAGTTAGTTAAAGCAATCAATGAGGAAGTGCGCTGGGTTCCGGAAAGCGGGAAAGAGCGCATCCTTGGAATGGTTGAGTTAAGGCCTGATTGGTGCCTTTCCCGTCAGCGTTATTGGGGGGTGCCGATACCGTCTTTGGTTTGTATTGATTGCCATGAAGAATTTTTAGTTAAAGATGTAATTGATAAATTTGCTGGTTTTAGCGTTAAAGAAGGCTCAGACTCTTGGTTTAAGCGGGAGTTGGAAGATTTTCTTCCTGAAGGAATCACCTGTCCGCATTGTCATGGAAAGAATTTTACTAAAGGCCAGGATATTATGGATGTTTGGTTTGATTCCGGGGTTAGCCACCAGTCAGTATTAAAGAAGCGTAAAGATCTAGGGGGAGTGCCTTGTGCGCTTTACTTAGAAGGTTCAGATCAACATCGGGGATGGTTCCAATCTTCGATCATATCCGGAGTTTGTATAGACGGGCATCCTCCTTTTAAAACAGTCTTGACCCACGGTTTCGTAGTTGATGGTAAGGGGCAGAAAATGTCCAAATCTTTGGGCAATGTTATCTCTCCCCATGACATCATAAAAAATTACGGCGCGGATATTTTAAGGCTTTGGGTCGCTTCAAGTGATTATAACGAGGATATCCGAATTTCACCTGAGATCTTAGCACGTTTGTCTGAGGCTTACCGGAAGATCCGTAATACCGCAAAGTTCATCTTAAGTAATCTCTATGATTTTGATCCGTTAAAAGATAAAGTTGCTTACGCCCAGCTTAAAATCATCGATAAGTGGGCGCTTTTTAAGCTTGAAGAAATAAAAAAATCAGTAACGTGCTCTTATGATAATTTTGAATTCTATAAAGCATATAAGGGTATCTATGATTTTTGTAATGAAACACTTTCTATGTATTACTTGGATATGGCAAAGGGTAGGCTCTATACTTATGCTTCAGGTTCTTTAAGCCGGCGCTCCGCCCAGACTGCTATGTATGAAATATTGTCTTGTCTTACGCGTTTGATGGCGCCGATCCTTGTGTTTACATCAGAGGAGCTTTATTCATACTTACCTAAAGATAAAGAAGGGCAGGAAAAAAGTATCCACCTCTGTCCTTGGCCTGAATATAACCCTGAATTTGCCCAGGAGAATGTTGACTCTAAAAAGCGCGTTGACCGGGCACTTGAAGGAGTTTTTGAAATTATGCCGCTTGTTACTAAATCACTTGAAGAAAAGAGGCAGGCCGGTATTATCGGCAGCCCTTTTGATGCCAAAATAAATCTCTTGACAAAAAGCGAAATCCGATATAATTACTTATCCGGTTTAAAGCAGGAATTGCCGGAGTTCTTTAAAGTTTCTCAGGTAGAGGTAGTTTTGTCTCCTGGTTCTTCCGACGCTGAATGCCTGGTGGCTAAAGCCGAAGGCCATAAATGCGGACGTTGCTGGAATTATTTTCCGGCCGCAGAAGGAAAAATTAGCGCAGAAGAATTCCTTTGTAAAAATTGCCTGGATGCTATAGGAGGATAACTAAATTGAAAAAGAAATATATAAAGAAAGATCTAAATGAATTTAAGAAATTGATCTTAAAGCGGCGCGAAGAGATTATGGATGATATTAATAGCCTTTCCCGCGACACTTTAAAAAAATCGCAAAAAGATGCCTCTGGCGATACATCCGGTTATGCCTACCATATGGCAGATGTTGCTACAGATACTTATGATCGTGAGTTTTCTTTAAGCCTTGCTTCTGAAGAACGTAAGGAGCTTTATGAATTTGAAGATGCTCTTAAGCGTATAGAAGAAGGGAAGTTTGGAGTTTGCGAGATTTGTGAAGTGTTGATTTCTAAAACCCGCCTTAAAGCTTTACCACAAGCACGTCTTTGTATTAAATGCCAGGTGAAACGCGAAAAAAAATAAGTATTTTTGCTTGGTTTCCGATTCTGGTGGCTGTTTTAGTTTTTTTAACTGATCAAGCCACTAAGTTTTTTATTATCCGAAGCCTGGGCTTTAGTGAATCTATCCCGATTCTTAAGAATATTTTTCATCTGACTCTTGTGCATAATTACGGCGCGGCTTTCGGGATGCTAAAATACAAGTTGCCTGTTCTTGTCCTGGCTTCTCTTGTTGCGGCTTTTCTTATCGGGTTACATTTTAAAAAAAATTTTAAAAATCCGCTTACATTAAATGATATTGCTTTAAGTTTAATTTTAGGTGGGGCATTAGGTAATCTTCTTGACCGATTGCGCCTTGGTTATGTTGTAGATTTCCTAGATTTTCGGATTTGGCCGGTTTTTAATGTAGCTGATTCTGCAATCACTATCGGAGCAATTATTATTGCCTGGAGGGTATTATTATGTGGCCAAAAATCTGCCAGATCGGCCCGTTAACAATATATTCTTACGGATTGATGCTGGCTTTGGCATATTTTGTGGCAGCACACTTAAGCGCACAGGAAGCTAGCCGTCAGGGACTGCCTAAGGAAAAAGTTTTTAATTTCACGTTTCTTGTGTTTATTACAGGAATATTAGGCGCAAGAGCTTTTTATGTTATAAGTAATTTTTCCTATTACGCAGGAGACCTGAAAGAGATCTTAATGTTTAATCACGGAGGATTATCCTGGTTTGGCGGTTTTTTTGTAGGTTTTGGATCTGGAATTTGGTATATCAAAAAAAATAAACTTCCTTTTTATAAGTTGATGGATTGCCTGATGCCGTATGTGGCTTTGGGGCAGGCGATAGGAAGGATCGGTTGTTATTTAAACGACTGTTGTTTTGGCAAAGCGGAGTTGTTGATTCCTACGCAAATATTATCTTCTATGACAGCGCTTTCAATCTTTATGATTTTAAGGATTACCCAAACTCGGCCGCATAAGGTAGGGCAAATTTTGTATTTATATATGTTTTTATATTCTATCAAGCGTTTTTTTATTGAATTTGTCCGCATAGATAACCCGGATGTATTTTTGGGCCTAACTCTTTTTCAGCTAATCAGTATCGGGATGTTTGTTTTCGCTTCTTATAAGCTGCTGCGTTTAAAATTTAATAAGTTACCCGTGGCCAGTGACAAGTGACCAATAATCTAAATCATGCCTAACGTAAATTTTATTGTCCAATCTGAAGAAAAAGGAAAGCGTCTTGATGTGGTAATCGCAGATTTTGCGCGTAAGGAAAAATTAGGGCTTTCCCGCACTATTTTACAAAAATTAATTCATGATGGAAGCGTTCTTTGCGCAAAAGTAGCGGTTACAAAACCCCATTATAAAGTAAAAGAGGCAGAAGAAGTACAAATTGCCTGGGAAGAAAAGAAAAAAGTTATTCAGCAGCCGATAAAAGTTGATCTTGAGATTATATATCAAGATGATGATGTGGCAGTAATCAATAAGCCTGCAGGAATGGTGGTACATCCGGGTGCGGGAACTCATGCGTATACGTTAGTCAATGTGCTGCTCTATCATTTTAAAACATTATCGGATATTAATTCGCAGAGGCCGGGGATAATGCATCGTTTAGATAAAGATACCTCCGGTATTATGGTAATTGCCAAAAATAATCAGGCGCATCTTTTACTTAGCAAACAGTTTTCCGAGCATACTATACGTAAAGTTTATATAGCGATAGTTAAAGGGAAAGTGGAATTTGATGAAGGGGAAATTGAAATTCCGATTGGCAGGCATCCGCTTAAGCGCAAACAAATGTCTGCGCAACATACGAAAGAGGCAAAATACGCTAAAACTAATTACCGTACTTTAAAACGCACCGATGATTATAGCTTACTTGAGTTATATCCGCAAACAGGCAGGACGCATCAATTACGCGTGCATCTTGCTTTTATTGGCCATCCTATATTAGGGGATAAGGTTTACGGAAAGTATAATGATTTTTCGCGCCTTGCTTTGCATGCAAAAAGCATTGGATTTATTCATCCGCGTACGGGAAAGTTTGTCGAATTTACTTCAGAGGTTCCTAAAGAGTTTGCTCAATAAAAAATGCTCAATAAAAAATCCTTGACCTTTATTAAATTTAAGCTATATTAAAAGAAAGAGAATGTCTAAATTCCCTGCAGGAATTTCCCCGTTAATAATCGCATTTTTTATTATTTGTGTTGGAAAACCTGTTTTTTGCGCACAGGAATTGCCCGCAGAAATTAAAGAACAAGCTCAAATTTACCGCCAAGAAGGTTACAAACTTCAAAAAGATGGAGATTTACAAGGGGCTTTTTCCTGTTATCAGAAAGCAACTCTCGTTGACCCTGATTACGCGGTTGCTTATAACGATATGGGTGTCATTCTGGAGTCTGCGGGAGAGTTGAACGCAGCAAAAGAGATGTATCTTAAAGCCACTGTTGCTAATACTGATTATCCCAATAGTTATTCAAATCTGGCGCTTTTGTATGAAAAACAGAAAGATTATGCTAATGCCGTGTTATGTTGGATACGCCGGGCAATTTTAGGCGAGGAGTCTGATCCTTGGGCAAAGGCTGCGCGCAAGCGCCTGGAAGATATCGCGCGCATATATCCTCAGGCATTTAGTAAAATCGGAGAAAATAGATAATCCTCACTGTTTAAAACAATTCCCATGCAGTATAATTAATGGAAGATAAAAGGCTTTATTTAGTTGATGCTACGGCTCTATGCTATCGCGCTTTCTACGCTCTTAAGGTGCTTTCTGCTTCTTCGGGCCAGCAGACAAACGCGGTTTTCGGTTTTGTTAATATACTTAAAAAGATATTAAAAGAAGAAAATCCTAATTATTTAGCGATTTGTTTTGATGTCTCCCGTCAGACCTTTCGCCAGAAAAAATTCACTGATTATAAAATCCAAAGGCCGCCGATGCCTGAAGGGCTTTCCGGCCAGATACCGGTTATCAAGGAGATTATTAGGGCATATGGTTTTGAGATTTTCGAAGAGGAAGGTTACGAAGCGGATGATATTATTGCAAGCCTTGTATTTGCTGCAAGAAAAAAGGCAATACCTGTAACTGTGATCAGCCAGGATAAAGATATGTTGCAGTTAGTAGGAGAGGATGTTTGCGTGCTAAGCCCTCATGATGGAAAAATGGGGATCTACGGGGTTAAAGAAGTTAAAGAGCGTTTTGGCATTGAGCCTAGTCAGATTCCCGATGTGCTCGCTTTAATGGGCGATAAAGCGGATAATATCCCGGGTGTATCCGGAGTGGGAGAAAAAACCGCGATAAAGCTTATTCAGAAATTTCATTCCGTAGAAAACCTGTTTATAAAAATTAATGAGGTTACGCCGATAAAATTGCGAGAGGCACTTGTTGAAAATCTCGAACAGATAAAACTCAATAAGGAGTTGGTGGCTTTAGAGCCGATAGCTCAGGTCAAGCTTGATCCGGAGCGCCTTAAGGTAAAGGAGCCGAATTACAATGAGCTTTTTGCGATTTTTAAGCGGCTTGAATTTAAAAAATTCTTAAATGATTTACCGTTGGATACAGAATTAGATAAAATCCAGGGAAAAAATATTGAAGAGGTAAAAGAAGAAAGCCTTGCAGGGTTTATTGATGAAGGGCAGCCTATTTTTATTTTCGGACAAAATTTAGATGAATTAGTTATTGGGCAAAAAGGCAGGTTCTTCCATGTTTATGATAAAGGCGCGTATCTTAAAAAAATACTTATAAGCCATAAGATCAAAAAGATCGGCCATGACCTGAAAAAAATAAAGGTCAGCCTTTTACGAAATGAAGATGTTGAGCTTGAAGGTTTGTATTTTGACACTATGCTTGCAGCGCATTTGCTTAATCCTTCGCATTCAGAATATAATATTACTGGCCTTGCCTGGGATTATCTTGGCATGGCGTTAAAGCCCGAACAGCTTGATATGAATAAAAAAGCCGCACTTATTGAAGAGTTGTATCATAAACTTTTAGATGAGCTTTGTAATAAGAAGCTTGATAAACTTTTTTTTGAAGTAGAGATGCCTTTAGCAAGTGTGCTTGCGCGCATGGAGTCAAATGGCATCAGTATCGATGAGTCGATGTTAAAAAAACTTTCACTTGAAGTTGGTAAAAAACTTGAAGAATTAACAAGAGAGATTTACCATTTGGCTCAGGCGGAGTTTAACTTAAATTCTCCTAAGCAGTTGGGTGAGGTACTTTTTGAAAAGCTTAAACTTCCGGTAATTAAGAGAACTAAGACAGGCCCTTCTACGGACGAAGAGGTTTTACGTGCCTTAGCTAAAAAACATAAAATACCGGAACTTTTGCTCGAATACCGCCAGCTGACAAAACTTAAATCTACTTACATCGATCCATTCCCGGAGTGGGTTGATAAAAAAAACGCTAAAGTTCATAGTTCTTTTAATCAGGCAGCCACAGAAACCGGCCGTCTTAGTTCAAGCGAGCCGAATCTGCAGAATATTCCGGTTAAAACTGAACTTGGCAGAATGATCCGTCAGGCAGTAATCGCAGGTTCAGAAGACAGCTTGCTTATTTCTTGCGATTATTCCCAGATCGAATTACGTTTACTTGCGCATATGTGCCATGACGAAAATCTGCTAGAGGCTTTTGAGCACGATAAGGATATCCATCGTTTTACTGCCTCGCTTATCTATGGAGTAGAAGAAACTGAAGTCACTGATAAAATGCGCGATACCGCAAAACGGGTTAATTTTGGAATAGTCTATGGCCTGACAAGTTATGGGCTTTCGAAAGATTTAGGGATTACGATAGAAGAAGCCCAGGGGTTTATTGATGCATATTTCACGCGCTATCCGCGCGTACGCGTTTATATTGATCAGCAGATAAAGAAGGCCGAAGATGAAGGGTTTGTGAGTACAATCCTTGGGCGCCGGCGATACCTGCCGGATATCCATGATAGGAATATGGGGATCCGCCAGTTTGCGCAGCGTAAAGCCAGTAATACGCCTTTGCAGGGTTCAGCAAGCGACCTGATAAAGTTAGCGATGATTGAGATTGACAAAGAGATTATAGATAAAAAATTACGGGCACAGATGATTATTCAGGTTCATGATGAACTTATTTTTGACGTGCCAAAAGATGAATTCAATAGTTTTGCTACGCTAGTAAAACATAAAATGGAAACAGTGTTAAAATTAGATATTCCCCTTAAAGTTACTATGCAGGAAGGTAAAAATTGGAGCCAGATGCATGAACTAAATTCAAAGAAGGGAGAAGCAGCATGAAAATCCTTCTAGCAGCAAGCGAAGCAGTTCCTTTTGCTAAGACAGGCGGCCTGGCTGACGTTGCAGGCGCGCTGACTTTAGCGCTTGAGAAACTGGGAAATGAAGTAATCCTGGTGATGCCGCGGTATAAAATAGTGACAAGTGACAAGTCACAAGTCACAAGTCGAAAACCGTATTCAATTATCGGTAAGAATATTAAAGTTTATTTTATAGAAAACGATGCTTATTTTAACCGCGACGGACTATATGGTGATAAAGCCGGGGATTATCCGGATAATTTAGAGCGTTTTTCTTATTTTTCTAAACAAACTTTAGCGCTCGTTAAAAAGATAAAATTTAAGCCCGATATTATTCATGTGCATGATTGGCAGGCAGCGCTTATCCCGGCTTACTTAAAACTCTTGTATAAAAACGATCCATTTTATAAAAAAACACGCACTCTGATTACCATACATAATTTAGGTTATCAGGGATTATTCCCGAAAGAAGAATTTCCTAAAGTCGGCATTGACCCGAGTTATTTTGATATGGAACATTTCGAGTTTTACGGCCGGTTAAATATTTTAAAAGGTGGTTTAGTGTTTTCAGATATGATTAATACGGTAAGTGATACTTATAGTAAAGAAATCCAGGCTAGCAAATTTGGTTTTGGCCTTGAGGGGCTTTTAGAAAGAAGGAAAAAAGACCTTAGCGGGATCATTAATGGGATAGATTATCAGATCTGGAGCCCGCAGGAAGATGCGTTTATTGCTAAGAAATTTTCTTTAAAGAGTATCGAAGATAAAAACGTAAATAAAGCAGATTTGCAAAAGCATTGCGGATTACCTATAAAAAAAGATACTCCTTTAATCGGGATAGTTTCGCGGCTTGCTGAGCCAAAAGGTTTTGATATTATTGCTGAGTTAATGGAGAAGTTTTGCGCTTTAGACCTGCAGTTAGTTATCCTGGGGACAGGAAATGCCGAATACCATGAATTGCTTTCTAATTTAGCTAAAAAATACCCGAAAGTGCTTTCTGTGAATTTGAGGTTTGATGATCCCCTGGCACATAAAATTTACGCAGGCTCGGATATTTTTCTTATGCCTTCAAAATATGAGCCTTGCGGGCTTGGGCAGATGATCAGCCTGCATTATGGGACAATCCCGGTAGTTTTCAAAACAGGAGGCCTGGCAGATACGGTTAATTCTTCAAATGGTTTTGTTTTTGATCAATATTCAAAAGATGCTTTCTTATCCGTTGTTGTGGAAGCGCTGAATGCTTTTAAAAATAAGAAGGCCTGGAAAACCTTAGTTAGTAAAGCGATGTTAGGAAATTACTCTTGGGAAACATCGGCAAAAAAATACATTAAACTTTATGAGCGTTGCAGTAAAAAATAAAATCGTTATCGGGCTTACCGGAAGTTTTGGAACAGGTAAATCTACTGTCGCAAAAATCTTTCAAAGCTTAGGCGCTAAAGTAATTGATGCTGATGAGATTTCCCATCAACTTATCCGACCGGGAAAAAGTTTACATAAGCGGATTTTTCAAGAGTTCGGCAGAGAAGTTTTCTCTAGCGATGGTTCTGTAGACAGAAAAAAGCTCGGCGAATTAGTTTTTGCTAACCCTCGTACCCGGATGCAGCTTGAGAAATTAATGCATCCTGAAATTATAAAAGAAATTAAGAAGCAGATCAGGATCTGCCGCAAAAGAATAGTAGTGCTTGATGCGCCTCTTTTAATTGAGGCAGGATTAACTAGCCTGGCCGATAAGCTGGTAGTTGTAGTAACAAGTGAATTAACGCAAAAACAAAGGTCATTGCGCAGGGACAGCAGTCTTACTAGTACTCAGATTAAAAATCGCCTTGATGCGCAGATACCTCTTATTAAGAAACTGCCGATGGCAGACTTTATCATAGATAACGATAAACAATTATCCAAGACAAAACAAGAAGTGAGGAGAATATGGCAGATAATCAAGTGCAGGAAAAGTTAGACATTGGAAGTTTGAAGGATATGAAGATCACCGAGCTTAACAAGCTTGCAAAATCTCTTAATGTTAACGGGATGAGCGGGCTTAGAAAGCAGGATTTGATTTTCAAAATACTTCAGGGCCAAGCAGAGAAGGATGGCCTTATGTTCGGTGAGGGAGTACTTGAGATACTCTCGGAAGGATTTGGATTTTTACGTTCGCCAAAATATAATTATCTTCCCTGCCCGGATGATATTTATGTTTCGCCTTCCCAGATACGTAAATTTGATTTGCGTACGGGAGATACGGTAAGCGGCCAGATCCGTCCTCCGAAAGAGGGAGAAAAATATTTCGCCCTTTTAAAAGTAGAGGCGGTTAATTTTGAAAATCCCGAGGATGCAAAGGATAAAGTGCTTTTTGATAACCTCACCCCTGTGTATCCATTTCAGCAGTTCGTGCTTGAAACAACTCCTAATGATATTTCAACCCGGATAATGAATTTACTTACGCCTATTGGCAAAGGACAGCGCGGCTTAATCGTTGCCCAGCCTTATAGCGGTAAAACCGTGCTTCTGCAGAAAATCGCAAACGCCATTGTAGCAAATAACCCGGATGTTATGCTGATGGTGCTTTTGATTGATGAGCGTCCGGAAGAAGTTACGGATATGCAGCGCCATGTTAAGGGTGAAGTAATTTCATCTACTTTTGATGAACCTCCGGAGCGTCATGTGCAGGTAGCAGAAATTGTGCTTGAAAGAGCAAGGCGCCTTGTAGAACATAAAAAAGATGTAGTGGTACTTTTAGATAGTATTACGCGCCTGGCACGAGCCTATAACTCAGTTGTTCCGCATAGCGGTAAGGTACTTTCAGGCGGTATTGATTCTAACGCCCTGCAAAAGCCAAAGCGTTTTTTTGGAGCTGCGCGCGCGATTGAAGAAGGCGGAAGTTTGACGATTCTTGCAACAGCATTAGTTGATACCGGAAGCCGTATGGACGATGTTATCTTTGAAGAGTTTAAAGGTACAGGCAATATGGAAATTCAGCTTGACCGTAACCTCTTTCAGCGTCGCATCTATCCGGCAATTGATATCAAACGTTCAAATACCCGTCATGAAGAGTTGTTGCTAAAGCCTGATGTTTTGCAACGTGTCTGGATTTTACGTAAAGTCTTAAATGAGCTTAATAATGTCGAGGCAATGGAGCTTCTGATTGAAAAACTTTCTAAGACTAAAACAAATGCGGAGTTTTTAAATAGTATGAACCAATAAACGGAGGAAATAAAATGAAAGAAAAAATCCATCCCAAGTACCAGGAATGTGTGGTTGTTTGCGCGTGTGGAAATACTATTCATACTCGCTCTACAAAGCCTAATATCCGCGTGGATGTTTGTTCAGGGTGCCATCCTTTTTTTAGCGGAAAACAAAAATTACTGGATTCTGCAGGCAGAGTTGAAAAGTTTGTGAAAAAGTATGCAAAAAAATAATGATCATAGTCATTGCGATCCCGAGCAAAGCGAGGGAGAAGCAATCTTAAAACTTGATTGCTTCGTCGTCTGCCTGCGGCAGTCTCCTCGCAATGACAATATTACTAATTCTTAAATGTTTGATGAGCTTAAAAAAATAAAAGCCCGCTCTGAAGAGTTGGAACAGCTTCTGGCTTCCGGGGAAGTTTTGGCGAATATGGAACTTTGTAATAAATACGCCAAGGAACTTTCGAATATTCGGGATATGGTAACACTCTATGCGCAATATGAAAAAGTGGCGCAGGAGATCCCCGAGCTTGAGCATCTTTTGACCGGGCAACATGACGTGCAATTTATAGAGCTTGCGCGTAAGGAGCTTCAAGATTTAAGCGCCCGGAAAGTTAAGCTTGAAGCAGATCTGACTGCGGCGCTTGCTCCTAAAGAAGATAAGGAAGATAGCGATGTAATTATGGAAGTACGCCAGGGCACAGGCGGCAGGGAAGCAGCATTATTTGCAGCGGATCTTTATCGGATGTATTCAAGATATGCCGTGCGCCATAACTGGAAAGTGGAGCTTATGTCCGGGCATGAAACCGAGCTCGATGGTTATAAAGAAGTAGTTTTTAGCGTGCGGGGAAGAGGCGCTTACAGGCATCTTAGGTTTGAAAGCGGGGTGCATCGTGTGCAGAGGGTGCCTGACACTGAAGCGCAGGGGAGAATCCATACTTCAACTGCAACTGTAGCAGTGCTTGCTGAACCGGAAGATGTCGATCTTGTTATTACCCCTAACGATTTAAAGATCGAAACTTATCGTTCCTCCGGCGCAGGTGGCCAGCATATGCAAAAAACAGATTCCGCGGTACGCATTACTCATATTGCTACCGGCCTTGTGGTAGCATGCCAGGATGAGCGTTCGCAGTTAAAAAATAAGACTAAGGCGATGAGAATATTGCGCGCGCGATTACTTGATGCTAAACAGCAGGCAGAGATCAATAAAATTTCTAAAGAGCGCAAGCTGCAGGTTGGTTCAGGAGACCGCAGCGAGAAAATCCGTACTTATAATTTTCCTGACCGTCGGATAACTGACCACCGGATTAATTTGACAGTGCATCAGTTAGATGCGATAATGGATGGCGATTTGGATGAACTTATAGATGCTTTGATCAAGGCTGCTAAAGACAGGCTAAATGAACGAGGCTGAAACAGTATTAAGTTATCTGTATAATTGCAGGCGTACGGATTTATATTTACGCCGGCATGATAAATTAGGTAAAGATAAGGCTGCCATTTTATGCGGAATTTTTAAGCGCCGCTTAAAAGGAGAGCCTTTAGGATATCTGCTGGGCCAGACTGAATTCATGGGGTTAAATTTTAAAATAACAGCTGACGTGCTCCTGCCGCGCCAGGATACAGAGATACTCGTTGAAACTGCTTTAGAAAAAATCAAGTCTCTAAAAAAAGAGATCAAAGTTTTAGATATCGGCACCGGCTCAGGTTGTGTCGCGATATCTTTGGTAAAATTTACCCCTCATATTAAAGTAACCGCAACAGATATTTCCCTCAAAGCAATAGAATTAGCAAAACAAAATGCAGTCTTAAATTTAGTTAAAGAAAAGATAGAATTTATTTGTTGTGATTTGTTTCCTGGCCACCCGTCACCAGTGACCAGTGACCAAAATTTCGATGTAATTGTTTCCAACCCCCCGTACATTCCTTCTAAAGAGATCAATTTATTACAGGAAGAAGTGCAACACGAGCCGCGTATTGCCTTAGATGGCGGAAAAGACGGGTTAGATTATTATCGTCGGATTATTAAGGAAGCGCCAAGATTTCTTAAAGATAATGGCCACCTTTTGTTTGAAATCGGCATAGGGCAAGCTGCCGGAGTGAGAAAAATAACAGAAGATTCGGGGAATTTTATGGTAGAGGAAGTAGTAAGGGATTATAGTGGGATAGAGCGGGTACTCATTTTAAAAAACTTAGGGACACTTCTGAAGCCAATCGGAGACCTGTCCCTGGCTTAGCTTCAGAAGTGTCCCTCTCAGGAAAATTATGGATAAATTTGTTATTGAAGGCGGGAAAAGATTAAAGGGTGAAGTAACTGTATCCGGTTCAAAGAATTCGTGTTTACCTATCTTTGCAGCTACGTTATTGACCGATGATGCCTGTATAATTAGAGATGTGCCTAATCTGCGCGACACCAATACCATGTTTAAAATTCTGCGCTCCTTAGGTAAGAATGTAGAATTTGAAAAAGGCAAAGTTAGGGTTACTTCGACTAAAAATCCCATAAATTGTATAGCAGATTACAAGTTGGTTTCTACCATGCGGGCATCGTTTTGTGTGCTTGGACCGCTTTTAGGCCGTTATAAAATTGCAAAAGTTTCTTTGCCAGGAGGCTGTATTATAGGCTTAAGGCCGGTGGATTTGCATATGAAAGGTTTTAAAGCCTTGGGTGCTAGTATTTTAATGGAGTCTGGTTATGTGGTGGCAAAGGCTCCGCGTTTAAAAGGAAACCATATTTATTTAGGCGGAGTATTCGGGTCTTCAGTACTTGCCACAGATAACGTAATGATGGCAGCAGCCTTAGCCAAAGGTAAGAGTATAATTGAAGCAGCTGCGTGTGAGCCGGAAGTAGCAGATTTGGCAGAATTTTTGATTAAGATGGGCGCAAAGATAAAGGGGCACGGAACGCCGGTAATAGAAATAGAAGGGGTAAAACATTTACACGCAGTAGATCATACTATAATTCCTGATCGTATTGAAGCAGGGACTTTACTTTTGGCTTCCCTTATTACTGGGGGAGATATCTTAGTAAGAAATGCTTTTTCGCATCATATGGGCGCTTTTATAGATAAAATGCAGGAAGCAGGCGTTAATGTTATTAAAACCGAAAAAACCATGCGCTTGCAACCTAAAAAAACTCTACGTCCGGTAAACATTACTACCCTCCCTTATCCGGGTTTTCCGACGGATATGCAGGCTCAGATGATGGCGCTGATGAGTGTTACTCCCGGAATAAGCGTAATTACCGAGAAGATTTTTCCGGATCGTTTCATGCATGTTGCCGAGCTTAATCGTATGGGAGCGCACATTCAGCGCGAAGGCCCGCATGCGATTGTAGAAGGCATGTCGAAGCTTCTTGGTGCTCCGGTAATGGCTTCTGATTTGCGCGCTTCCGCTTGCCTTGTGCTTGCAGGCCTTGCAGCTAAAGGAAAAACTTCTATATCGCGTATATATCATCTTGAGCGCGGATATGAAAATTTTGATTTAAAATTACAGGCGTTGGGCGCAAGGGTTTGGAGAGAGAAGGAATAATTTATGTTATTAATGATTGATAATTATGATTCTTTTACCTATAATTTAGTACAATACTTAGGGGAACTTAAGCAGCAAGTTAAGGTTATCCGTAACGATAAAATTACCCTTGATGGGATAAAACGGCTCAAGCCAAAACGAATTGTGATTTCTCCCGGGCCGGGAAGGCCGGAAGATGCCGGAATTTCCTGTTCGGTGATTAAGGAATTTGCCGGTAAAATTCCCATGCTTGGGGTTTGCCTTGGGCATCAGTGTTTGGGTTATATCTTTAACGGCCGGATTGTCGGAGCCAGGCGCCTGATGCACGGAAAGACTTCTTTAATTTATCATAATAAAAAAGAGATTTTTAAAAATATTCCTAATCCTTTTGAAGCTACGCGGTATCATTCTTTGATTGTAGAAAAAAAATCCCTGCCAAAATGTTTTGAGGTTACTGCTTGGACAAAAGAAAATGAGATCATGGGGTTAAAGCATAAAGAGTATCCTTTGTGGGGGGTACAGTTTCATCCGGAATCAGTGATGACTTTATCTGGGAAAAAGATTTTAGAAAATTTTCTTAAACTATGATCAAAGAATTAAGCCAGATCTTGCTTAATAAACGTGATTTATCTTCCAAGCAGATGCGTAAAGCTATGGAAGAGATTATATCGGGTGACACCGAGACAGAAGATATTGTTAATTTTCTTGAAGCGCTCTGCCAAAAGGGAGAATCCATAAATGAAGTGGCGGAAGCTGCAAGGGTGATGCGTGAGCATGCAGTAAAAATTCATGCAAAAGAGCAGGTAATCCTGGATACCTGCGGCACTGGCGGAGATAAAAAAGGGAGCTTTAATATTTCTACCGCAGTTGCTTTGGTAGTAAGCGCCTGTGGTGTTATGGTTGCTAAACATGGGAATCGCTCTGTTTCAAGCCAAAGCGGAAGTGCAGATGTTCTTGAGGCATTAGGAGTAAATATTACCATGACTCCGCAACAGATAGAACGCTGTTTGAGGGATGTAGGGATTGCATTTTTATTTGCTCCCGGGTTACATCCGGCGATGAAGCATGCAATGCCTGCGCGCAAGCTGATTAATCACCGCACGATTTTTAATATCTTAGGGCCATTATGCAATCCTGCTCAGGCAACGCATCAGTTGATCGGCGTTTATGACGAGAAGTTAGTTTTACTTTTAGCAGGAGTGCTTAATGCTTTAGGCAGCCATCATGCTTTAGTAGTACATGGTGATGATGGCCTTGATGAAATTACAACTACTACTTCTACTTTTATTGCGGAAGTTAAACTTGGTAAGGTAAGTAATTTTCGGATTAACCCGGAAGAATTTGGGTTAACTTTGGTAACGGAGGCGGATTTACGCGGCGGAAGCGCAAAAGATAATGCCGCAATTATCCAAGGGATTCTTGAGGGCCATTCCGGGCCAAAACGTGATATTGTGATTTTAAATGCTGCGGCCAGCCTGTATGCGGCAGGTAAAGTTAAATCGATAAAAGAAGGAATACCACTTGCAAAGGCCGTAATTGATAGCCAAGAGGCTTTGCATAAACTTGAAGCGCTTCAGGAGGCGTCTCTTAAACCGTGAAAAAAACCGATACTTTAAAAGATATCATTACTAAAAAAAAAGAGCGATTACTAGCGGTAAAACAGATACTTACCGAGGATGAGTTAAAAAGTAAAATACAAGGTTTACCTGTTCCGCGGCCGTTTATATCTGCTATTAATAAGCCCCGGCAGATTTCTTTGATTGCCGAAATTAAAATGCGTTCTCCGTCACGCGGAGGGATCCGTGAAAATTTTAATCTTCGGGAGATCGCGCAAATTTATCAGGACGCTGGAGTGCAGGCAGTATCTGTGCTTACAGAGGAAGATTATTTTGGCGGTGATATCACCTTTATCAATCAGGTAAAAGAAATTGTAACTGTTCCGGTATTACGTAAGGATTTTATTTTTGAGCCGTATCAGGTGTATGAGTCACGTTTTTATGGAGCAGATGCAATTTTGCTGATTGCAGAGCTGTTTTCTAAAGAGTCGCTTAGCCAGCTGTTAGAATTAGCAGGCTCTTTAGGTATGGCTTGTCTTGTTGAAACACATAATGAAAAAGACATAAAAAAAGCCCTGAGCCTTAAGGCAGAAATTATCGGGATTAATAATCGGGATTTGCATACGCTTGAAGTTGACCTTAAAAATACAGAACGGTTTTTTCCATTGATTCCAAAAGATAAGATTGTGGTGGTTGAAAGCGGCCTTAAGAAACGCGCTGATGTTAGTTTCTTAAAGATTTTAGGCGCGCAGGCAGTGCTTATTGGTGAAGCATTTATGGAAGCTTCGGATATTAGGATGAAGGTAGAAGAGTTAATGGGGTGGTAATATGATAAAAGTAAAAATTTGCGGAATAACTAATCTCGAAGATGCTTTAGCATCAGTTGAAGCCGGTTGCCAGGCGATTGGTTTTGTTTTTTACCGCGGCAGCTGCCGTTATATCGATCCTCGAAAAGCAGCTGCTATAAGCCGTAATTTGCCTAAATATGTCAGTAAGATCGGTGTTTTTGTAAACGCTCCTAAGCGGAGAGTTGAGCATATTGCTAAGTTTTGCGGGCTTGATATATTACAGTTTCACGGAGAAGAAACCCCGAAATATTGCAGTAGTTTTAAAAAATACAAAATCGTTAAATCTTTTCGCATAAAAGATGGTATAAGTAAGGAAGATTTGTTAAAATATAAGCCGTTTGCATATCTTTTTGATTCTTTTACTCATAATCAAGTTGGCGGATCAGGGAAAAAATTTGATTGGAAACTCATTCGTCATTTAAGCGGCCTTAGTCAGCCGATTTTTCTTGCAGGCGGGCTTAATGCCCAAAATGTTAAGGAAGCGATCAGAGTTGTGCATCCTGCCTGGGTAGATGCCTGTAGTTCGATTGAGGTTTCACCGGGTAAAAAAGATCACGCTAAAATTAGGGAATTTATCAGGGCGGTGCGGAAGAGTTAAAATACAACAGAAAGGGGAGTAAAATGGCAAAGAAAATGTGGCTTGTGTTAATCTGTACCTGCGTATTGGTTTTTGGTTCTTATTCTTTTCTTTTAGCGCAAGAGAGTCAGGTAGAAGCTATTGCTGTAGAAAATGATGATGACGCTTATAATCAGGAGCGCGTAGCCGAAGTAGATGCAAATCAGGATGGCGTAATTGATGAACAAGAGATAGCTGTAAAACCCGATAAAATGGAGTTTTTAAAGGATAAAGAAAAATTTAAAAAAATAGATGCTAATGGCGATGGTAAAATTGAACCGATAGAATTAAAACATTCCCGACAGATGGAAAAAGAATTTCTTAGCCAGCATCCAGAAATTGCCGAGCGTATAAAAGCGCATCGCCAGGAAGTTAAGAGCAGGATTCAGGCTATGAAAGAACGTAGGCAAGCCATGATGGAACAGGGGCAAATACAGCCTCCGTCGGAAGGGCAGCTTCCTCCGCCTCCTCCCGGAATGCGTGATCACATGGAAGATATCCGCGATCGCCGGGAAGATATTAAGGATCGGCGTGAGGATATAAAAGATCACCGCGAAGATATTCGTGACCGCGCAGAAGATATCGCTGACAGGAAAGAAGACATTTGGGATGCAACGCATAATTATCCTGTAGGCAGTGAAGCTTGGAAAAGAGACAGGATGGAAGATATTGCCGATCGCAAGGAAGATGTCCGCGATAAGAAAGAAGACGTGTTTGATAGGCGCGAAGACGTAAAAGACCGTAGAGAAGATGTTAGAGATCGCCGTGAAGATGTGCGCGATCACAAACAAGGTTTACCCGGGCAAGGATTACCCGGACAGGGGTTGCACCGCGGCCAGGATATGGGAGTGCGTGATCATGGCCAGGGTGTAGGCGCAGGAAAAGGCCAAGGCGGGATGAATCGTCAGGAAAGACGTCCCGGTGGTGGGCAGCCAGGAGGAATGAGCAAGCCGCAACATCCGGCTGGCGGCGGCGGTAAAAGCGCTGGTGGTGGAAATCGTAAGAGGTAATTAATAGTGAAAAAAGGTTATTTCGGCGAATTTGGCGGCAGGTACGTTCCGGAAACTTTGGTTTTTGCTTTAGATGAGCTAACGCGAATTTATGCTCAAGCAAAACGCGATCCAAATTTTCGTAGTAAGTTACGATATTATCTCAACGAGTATGCCGGTCGCCCAACGCCTTTATATTTTGCTGAGAATTTAAGCAAATTGACCGGGCTAAAAGTCTATCTTAAGCGCGAAGACCTATTGCATACAGGAGCGCATAAGATCAATAATGCTTTAGGCCAGGGATTGTTGACTTTACGCATGAAAAAACGCCGGATCATTGCTGAAACTGGTGCTGGCCAGCACGGAGTAGCAACAGCAACGGTTGCTGCGATGTTTGGCTTGGATTGCGATGTTTATATGGGTAGTGAAGATATCCGGCGTCAAAGCCTCAATGTTTTTCGCATGAAGCTTTTAGGCACCCGCGTTGTGCCGGTTAATAGCGGCTCATGTACTTTAAAAGATGCGATTAACGAAGCAATGCGGGATTGGGTAACAAATGTAGGAGACACTCATTATATTATTGGTTCGGTTGTTGGGCCGCGCCCTTTTCCGGAGATCGTGCGGGATTTTCAGTCGGTTTTAGGCAAGGAGGCAAGGCGGCAGATTTTAATTAAGGAAAAACGTCTTCCGGATTACCTGGTTGCTTGCGTTGGCGGCGGCAGTAATGCCATGGGCTTATTCCATCCGTTTTATAAAGATAAAAAAGTAAAATTTATCGGCGTTGAAGCAGCAGGTTACGGATTGTCAAGTGGCCATCATTCTGCTACGCTTGCGCAGGGTAAAACCGGGATATTACACGGTACTAAAACGAAAGTACTTGAAAATTCCGACGGCCAGATTAATGAAGCTCATTCTCTTGCTCCGGGGCTTGATTATCCCGGAGTAGGGCCGGAACATTCTTTTTACCAAAAGAGTGGCCGTGCCGAATATGTTTCTATAAATGATGAAGAAGCGCTTGCCGGATTTAAACTTTTGTCAAGAAGCGAAGGAATAATTCCTGCGCTTGAATCTTCCCACGCCGTAGCTTATTTATCCAAGCTTGCAAAAAAAGCTAAGAAAAACAGCGTAGTTATCGTTTGTGTTTCAGGCCGTGGCGATAAAGATTTAGGTATTGTTACTGAAAAACTTAAAATATGAGCCGGGTATCGCAAACCTTTAAAAGATTAAAAAATGAAAAGCGTAAAGCGTTTATCGCTTTTTTGACCGCAGGCTATCCTGATCTTAAAACCACGGGAGAGTTCGTCAGCGCTTTTGCTGATGCGGGAGTGGATATTATTGAATTAGGCGTGCCGTTTTCTGATCCGATGGCAGACGGCCCTGTAATACAGGAATCTTCACAGGAAGCGCTTAAAAAAGGCGTAACGCTTAAAAAAATCATTTCCTTAGTAAAAGAGATACGTTCTAAGACTCAAATCCCCATTTGCTTAATGAGCTATTACAATCCGATTTTTTGTTTTGGCCAGGAAAAATTTATGAAGCTCGCAGCTGTTTGCGGCGTGGACGGGATAATTATCCCGGATCTTCCTCCGGATGAGGCAGATACTTTTATCAAAGCCGGAAGAAAAAATAAAATTGATACGGTTTTTTTTCTTTCTCCGACTTCAAGCAAAGAGAGGGTTAAAATAGTTTCAAAAGCATCAACCGGTTTTATTTATTATGTGTCTATTGCCGGAGTTACCGGAGAGCGTAAGGTGTTGTCAAAAGATATTTCAAGCCATGTAAATTTGATCAAGCAGCAGACAGATAAGCCGGTATGCGTCGGATTCGGAATCTCGGATAACAAGCAGGTAGCAGAAATATATAAATTTGCCGACGGCGTGATTGTTGGAAGCGCTATTGTTAAAAAAATCAAAGAATCAATTAACCGTAAAGGCCTGGTAGCGCATGTTACTGCATATGTTGCCAGTTTGAAGAATGCCAAAAAAAGAGTTTGAGAAGACAAAACTTGCAAACGGGGTAGAAGTTGTTACTAATGCCATGTCAGGGCGCGCTTCGGTAGCTATAGGAATTTGGGTACGTTCCGGAGGCCGATATGAAAACTTGCAGAACAAAGGTATCGCGCATTTTTTAGAGCACCTGCTTTTTAAAGGTAGTAAAAAATACTCTTGTCGTCAGCTTAAAGAAGCTATTGAAGGGAGGGGCGGCTCTCTTAACGGATTTACTGCCGAAGAGATGACTTGCTACTTGACAAAGATTCCCAGCCGTTATCTTGACTTGGGGCTTGATGTTTTGTCGGATATGGTACTCAATCCTTTATTAGAAGATGAAGAGATCGCAAAAGAGAAAACCGTTATTATAGAAGAGATCAAGATGTATAAAGACCTTCCGCAAAGCCACGTGCATGAGCTTTTGGATGAATTGCTTTGGCCGGGGCAGCCTTTGGGAGTATCTTTGGCAGGAAGCGTTGAAACGGTAAGCGCTATAAATCAGGAAGCGCTTAGTAAGTTTCAAAAAGAGTTTTATACCTGTTCTAATATTGTGGTAAGCGTTGCCGGAGCTTTAAAACATAAAGATGTGGTAAAAAAAGCAAAAGAAGCGTTTGGAGCTTTAAAAAAATCAAAACGGAATAGTTTTGTTCCGGCTACTGTCGATCAAAAAGAACCGCAGCTTAAAATTCTGAATAAAGATACAGAGCAGACGCATCTTGCGATGGGATATCACGCAATCGCGCGGGAACATCCTTTGCGCCATGCAGCTACTTTGCTTAATATTGTCTTAGGCGGAAATATGTCCAGCCGTCTATTTGATGAAATGCGCGAGAAGCGCGGTCTGGCTTATGAAATCGGCGCAGGCATTAGGCGTTTTTATGATACAGGAGTTTTTATAGTACACGCTGGTATTGATAATTCTAAGGTGGAAGAAGCGCTTGAAATAATTCTAACTGAACTTTCCAAGATAAAAAAAGAGTTGGTTAGCGAAGGAGAGTTCAAGCGCGCCAAAGATTTTTACCTAGGCCAGCTTGCCTTGGCGCTTGAAGACACATCGGATAATATGCTTTTATTGGGGGAAGCGCTTACTGCCGGAGAAAAAATTCATACTTACCGCAATCTTTGTTCTCAGGTTAACCGCGTGCGTCGTCCGGATATCTGCGAGGCAGCAAAACTTTTCTTTAAAGAAGAAAAACTCAATCTTGCCTTAATCGGGCCGCTTGCTGAAAAAGAAACCCGCATTAAGAGTTGCCTTAAGCTAAGCTAATATGGAAAATTTTTTTTCAGCCTGGATAATTTTAATCACGCTTTTTGTTTTGGCGGTGATTTCATTTTTCTTTTCCGCTTCTGAAACTGCTATTATCGGATTAAGTAAGATCCGGCTGCATCATTTGGTAAATAACGGGGTTAAGCATGCGCAATCCGTACAGCGGATTGTTACAAAGCTTGATAAATTTATTACCGCGATTCTCGTGGGAAATAATTTTGTAAATATTGCCGTATCAAGTATTATCACTGTGATTTTTGTGCAGTTTTTTGGCTATCGCTGGGGTGTTGTGCTGGCAACGTTTGTTACTGCTTTTTTTATCCTGATTTTATGCGAAGTTACCCCGAAGATTTTGGCGATTAAGCACGCGGAAAAAATAGCGCTTCTTATCAGCCCTTTTATGGAGCTGATCCTAAAAATATTTGACCCGGTTTTTCATATTTTTACAACTATTAGTAATTCTATCCTGCGTATTTTTGGTATTGAAGCCTCAAAGAGGGCAGCGCTAATTACCGAAGAAGAGTTGCGCACAATGATTGAAATCGGTAAAGAGGAGGGGGTACTGACTGATCAGGAGCGCAAAATGCTTCATCGTATCTTTGAGTTTGGTGATACTCGGGTAAGTGAGGTCATGGCCCCAAAAGATAAAATCGTGGCAGTTAATGTAAACGCTTCTGCTGAAGAGGTGCTTGATATATTTTCTGAAGAGGGGCATGCACGTCTTCCGGTATATGAGGGAAGTAGCGATAATATGATCGGAATAATTTATGCCCGCGATTTAGTTTATATTTTAAGGGATAAAGGATTATTCCTTATACGCGATCTTCTGCGTGATGCTTATTTTGTGCCTGGATCATGCAGAGTAAATGAGCTGCTTAAAGCTTTTCAGGCAAAAAAACTCCAGATTGCTATTGTGGTTGATGAAAATAAAAAGACTCTCGGCCTTGTGACCCTTGAGGACCTGCTTGAGGAAATTGTCGGTGAAATCGAAGCCGAACCCCGTCTTGCTAATATTTGAAAATACATTAACTATTACACCCGGCGCAATCGGAAGGTGCGCCGGTGTGCCCTAACTGGGCAAGTGTCACTAAAACTGGTAAAGGGGAGTAAAATGATAAAAATTCTATTGGTAGAAGATGAGAAACAATTAGTAGAGTGTTTGGTTTCATCATTAACTAGGCGCGGTTATGATGTTTATTCAGCAAGCAATGGTAAAGAAGCGCTTGAGATTGAAAAAAATAATAATCCGGATTTGGTTTTTCTTGACCTGGGCTTGCCTGATATGGACGGACGCGAAGTGTTGAAGGGGATTAGGCTTTCTAATCCTACGCGTAAAATAGTAGTTTTAAGCGGCTACAGTGATCCAAGCACGCAAAAAGAGCTTAAGGAGCTTGGAGCGGATTATTTTGTAAATAAGCCGATTGTCCCTGCAGTCTTGTATAAATTTATTGAGGATACTTTAGCCGCTGTTTCTTATCCAGAAGGATAGACCTTCCTGTTAAAGGAAGGGCCTTGAGGGAGGAGATTTTTTATGTCAACGTTGCGCGAGCTTTTCCATGGTATCGGTAATAATTATAATTTAGTCTTAATAAGCGCAGGCGTAAGCGAAGAGTTGGTTGATTTGTGTCTTATCGAAAAAGACCCTGAAAAATTAAAAGTCACACTTGGGGAAATAAAAAGTAATTTAGCAAAAATTAGCAGTTCTGTGTTGGCAGCAGATGAGAAGCTGCGCCAGATCCACGAGCAGGTGCGTAAAGAAGATATAATTAAATAATGGATAGCGGGATCATATTAATTGGTTTATCGATGGCAGCAGAGATAATTGCTGCTATGTTTATTTTGGCTGAAATTAAAACACAGCCCAAAGAAACTAAAGTCGGCCCTAAAATTTCCTTCCCGGAAGTTCAGATTTCTTCCCTTAAAAAAGAATTAGAAAAAATAAATAAGGCTAAAACAGGTTTAGAGGAAGAGCTTAGCAGGCAAAAAGCAATTTCCGGGGCTGATTATACAGAAATAAACCGTCTAAAAAAAGAATGCCTTGAGACAAAAACAAACCTAGTTGGTAAAGAGCAAGAGTTGCAGAAAATATCTGCACAAAATAAAACATTAGAGATTCAGTTTAATGAGAAACAAATTGCGCTACAGTCCGCAGAAAAAGCTCAAGAGCCAAAGATTGAAAAATTAAATGCCGAATACTCGGAACTTAAAAATAAGCTGGTAATCAAAGAGCAGGAATTAAGCCAAAAGCAAAATTTACTGCAGGCGCTGGAAAAAGAGAATAATGATTTAAAAAATAAAGAAGCAGAAGTTACGCATGTTGTAACGGCAAAAAGGGCCAGTGAAGAAAGTAATATCCAGTCAATCAGAAAGAAAAATAAACGTAAAATTGGCGAGATAC
>CAKKSP010000037.1 GCA_919902045.1 Omnitrophica bacterium GWA2_41_15
AGGGGTAGTTTTTATAAAAAGGAGAGTTTCGTCATTTAATTCCATCTCTATCATGAGATAACCGGGGAAAAATTTACGCTGGGAAATTTTTTTCTTACCGGAACGAATCTCGGAAATCTGCTCGGTAGGAATTACTACCTTACTGATCGACTCTTGCATTCCTTTAACGGTGATTCTACCGTCTAAAAATGCTTTTGTCCTCTCTTCTAAACCCGTCTGAGTATGAATTATATACCAATGCTTCATCGGTATAAAAAGCGCACTGCCTGCGAAAGCGGATAATCCATCATAAAAATAAACCAAGCGATTAAAAAAGTTAAAACTATAACCACAACCGTTGACCCCATAATCTCTTCACGCGTAGACCAAGAAACTTTTTCTAACTCTGCGCGAACTTCTCCCAAGAAAGATGTTCCTTTTTTTAATATATTCATCTAGTATCCTTAAAACACTCCGCACCGTAATCAAGCAGGGGCGGAGGGACTTGAACCCCCAGGACGGGATTTGGAGTCTCGCCGTTTAGCCAATTAACGGACGCCCCTATTCTATTTGATTTCCTTGTGCGGGGAGTGTTTCTGGCAAAACCTACAAAACTTCGACATTTCCAATTTATCCTGGTGTTTCTTTTTATTCTTCTTACTTGTGTAGTTACGATTTTTACAAACCGTACATTCAAATGTTATAGTTTCGCGCATATTAATTTATATCCTTCGTCGCTTTTGCTCCTCAGGATAAATTTGCGCTTGTTAGCGCAAATTTAAGCTGGAGACGGGAATTGAACCCGTGACCCCGTCCTTACCAAGGACGTGCTCTACCAACTGAGCTACTCCAGCGTGGATTTACTTCCCCGCCGGAAAATAGGTAAATAATTGATATATCTTACTTGGTTAAGCGTAAAGAACTATAGTATATGTAAAAAAAATTTCTTGTCAATAGTTTTTTTATGTTTTTTTTAAAAAAATTATACTCCGCGCAGCGGGTCCTGTCTTGGCTGCTTCTTCCGGGGACGCTTGTTTTGCCCCTGCGAGGCAAAACTGTGTCTTATGTAAACGGGGCCAGGCACTTTTTTTCAAAAAGAGCCAGGCCCCTTTTTACAGGTACACATCCCTCATAATTACTAGAAATATTGATTACTCAGTCGTAATTATTCGGGCTGCGCTCGGGGAGACCCCTCGCTCCCCCGCCAAAGTTCTTTGGCGGGGTCCATGCCCGCTTCGGGGTCTCCCACGCCCCGTCAGAAGCAGCCAAGCCACCCGCTGCACAGATAAAAAAACTAGGGGACGTTTCTGTAGTTTTTAAAAACCACCGAAGCGTCCCCTAGTTTTAATTTATCCTTTCTTTTTTATTGACATCCCTTGCAGTAATAACCCGCAGTTTTGTTTTTCTAAGAGATAACTAGATAGCATTAAATAATGCTGCGAAATCCTCAAGCGAAAGCTCCTGGGGCCTGGCAAGAGGAGAAAGCTTACGCGCGGATAACACTTTATCAACAGTAGCCTGCTCTACAACGCCTTTTAAGCATTTACGCAAAGTCTTCCTTCTTTGCTGGAACGAACGCCTGATCAACTTAAATAATTCTTCCTCGTTTTTAACCTCAACCGGCGCTTTCTTCCTAGGGATTAAATGTAGGAATGCCGAATCAACCTTTGGCTTAGGGAAAAAACAACCACGATTGATAACTAATAAAATTTTAGGCTCAAAATAATACTGTACAAAACAGCTCAAAGATCCGTAATCTGAACCTCCGGGTAACGCAGAAACTCTTTCTGCATACTCTTTTTGCACCATAATAAAAGCTTCTTTAATAAAATTGCGCTCTGCTATCAGGTGCTCAATAATCGGCGTGCTGATATTATAAGGAAGGTTACCGATAATTTTAAGTTTGCTTTTTACTCCCAATGAAGAAAAATTAACTTTTAATATATCCTGCGCTATAAGTTCAACATTGTTAAAACCGGCTAATTTTTCTTTAAGCAAAACGCACAAATCCCTGTCTAACTCAACCGCAAAGAGCTTCTTAGCAACTTCAGCAAACATTACGGTAAGCTCTCCTCTGCCTGAACCTATCTCAAGGATATGATCATCGGCGCTTACGCAACAAGCCTGCAATATTTTCCGGCGCGTTCCCGGATCAACAAGAAAATTTTGGCTAAATCTTTTTTTAGGGAAGATTTTTTTACTTTGCATTACGGGTAAGCATTTTTAAGGCAGTGTCTGCTGCTGCTAAAAATGATGCATGATTTGCCATGCCCTTACCGGCAATATCAAAAGCTGTGCCATGTAAAGGCGAAGTGCGCACAAAAGGCAAGCCATAAGTGAAATTAACACCAGAATCAAAACTAGTAAGCTTAAGAGGAATCAATGCCTGATCATGGTAAAGCGCTACTACCACGTCAAATTTTTTATCAAAGGCTGCGCGGATACCGACATCAGCTGGTAACGGCCCATAAATATTCTTAAAAATTTTATTCAGTTTGTTAATTACCGGCTTAATTATCTTATTTTCTTCCTCCCCGATTATACCATTATCTGATGCGTGGGGATTAAGGCCAAGCACAACTAATCGGGGCGCTTTATAGCCAAATCTCTCCCTCAATGCTTTAAGAGTAAGAATAATGTTACTTTCAAGCTCTTCCTTATTAATAGCGGATGCTACGGAATTTAGCCTGATATGGCGCGTTAAAAGGCTAAATTTAAGATGTTTATTCAAAAGCATCATTAATACCTGTTTAGCACCTGAACTTTCGGCGAGACATTCAGTATGTCCGGTAAAATTATGAAAACCCGCGCTCCTGACTGATTCCTTAGAAAGCGGAGCAGTGACTATTGCATGGATCTGATTGTTTTTCCAAAGCTCAACAGCATGCTTAAGGTAATGAAACGAGGCTTCCCCGTCTTGAGGCCGGCTATTACCAAAAACAAAACCTTCTTTCTTTACTTTAGAAAGGTCGTTAAATTCTAAATTATTCCTGGGCAGGGTAGATTTAAGCTTTTTAACCATTTTTTCAAATACCCAGTAATCCCCTACAACAACCACATGGGCCTTACGGCAAAGAATGGGAAGAGATTTGAGAATAATTTCCGGGCCGACTCCAGCAGGGTCTCCCATGGTTATACCTAAGCGTATTTTAGAAAATTTTAAGGTAGGATTTTTTCTTAAGCTCATCAAGCCACGTTACCATCGCCGCCTGCATCTTTTGGTTAAAAAGCAGGCCGTGAATAGTCTCCTTTGCTTCCTCAAGGCTCAACTGATGTAAAGGGGTGATTTCGGTTATTTTAAAAAGATAAAATTTACCATCAATAGGAGAAACCGCAGAAATTTCTCCGCTGTTTAAAGAAAAAACAATTGCGGAAATTTCATTCCTAAGCTCTTCTTTTGCAGCGTTAAGCTCGCTTTTTGAAAGCACATATTTTTTAACTACTTCTTCTTCGGGTGAGCCCGAAACTATATCTTCTCTTGCCTTGGTTAAACTTTCCTGGCTATCGGAGATTAAAACTAAAACTTTCCTTCTTTGCGGGACTGTCATCGTGCCATGGTTCTCTTCATAATAACGCGTCACCTCCGCAGGATTCACGATAATTTTTGCACGCACTTTTGCTTCTACCACTTGAAACATCATAAACTGTTCGCGGATCTTCTGCTCTAAATCCGCCTGTACTAACCCCTGCCTTTTTAAGGCTTCCTGAAAAGCTGCTTCCGAACCGTATTGTTTTTTTATTTCATCAATCCGGGATTTAACCCGCAACTTATCGACGGAAATATTAACTTTTTTTGCCTGCTGAATTATTAAACGGTCTTCAATCAACCGCTCAAGAAGGTCTTTTTGCATAGCAGATATTCTTTTTTCTACTTCAGCTTCCGGCATACGCTGGGCTAACTCAATACGCGTAAAATTGATAAATTCGAGGTAATCTTTTTCGGTGATCACGTCATCATTAACTATAGCGATAATCTTATTCTGGGCATAAACAAATGGGTGAGGCAAACAGAATAAAATCAGTAAACTAACTATACTTAAAATCTTAATTATTTTTGGCATAATGTTTAAACGTTCCTATAGTTTCTCGTAATAGGCGGCAATAAAGATCAAAACCTACCGCGACAATAAAACCGTGTTGCTCTATTCCAAGCAAGTTACCTGCTCCTCTTATTTCAAGATCTTCCATCGCGATATGAAACCCTGCACCAAGCTGAGTAAAATGCGCTATCGCCTCAAGGCGCCTTTTTGCGTCATTATCTAAGAGCTTATCCCTGGGAATGAATAAATAAGCATAGGCCGGGCGATTAAACCTACCCACTCTTCCGCGCAGTTGATGCAAATCAGAAAGCCCGAAAGAATACGCGTTATTTATAATGATCGTATTGACATTAGGAATATCAATACCTGATTCGACAATCATCGTAGAAACCAGGATATCAATATCACCGCGCGTAAAACTTGTTACTACACTTGCTAATTCATGCGCCGGCATCTGGCCGTGAGCTATTTCAATACGCGCGTCTTTTGGCGAAAGTAAGGCAATCTTTCTCTTTAGCTTTTCTATATCCTTTACCCGGTTATGAATAAAATAAACCTGCCCCTTACGCTTAAGCTCGCGATCAAGCGCTTCCCGGATAATATCATCGTCATATTCTATCACAACAGTTTTAATAGGCAACCTGTTTTGCGGAGGAGTATTAATTAAAGATAGGTCTTTGGCTCCCATCAAGCTCATATAAAGAGTACGCGGTATTGGCGTAGCAGTAAGAGTTAATACATCAGTTGATAATCTAAAGGCTTTAAGCTTCTCTTTTGCCTTTACCCCGAAACGCTGCTCTTCATCAATAATCAAGAGGCCCAAATCTTTAAACTTTATATCATCGGAAAGCAGGCGGTGCGTGCCGATAATAATATCAACCCTGCCTTCGGATAAATTACGAATAATTTCCTTTTGCTCCATCGGCGTCCTAAAACGCGAAAGCATTTCTATATTTACCGCAAAATCTTTAAACCGTCCGCTAAAATTTTCGTAATGCTGCTGCGCCAGGATCGTCGTTGGCACTAAATAGGCAACCTGCTTATTATCTATTATCGCTTTAAAAGCCGCGCGCATCGCCACTTCAGTTTTACCGTATCCAACATCCCCGCAAAGAAGCCTGTCCATGAGCTTACCTTTTTCCATATCATTGGACACTTCCTGGCAAGCGCGAGCCTGATCAGGAGTTTCTTCAAAAGGAAAATTTTCTTCAAATTGACGGTGCATTTCGTTGCTGGGCGAATAACAAAACCCGGACAAAGACATGCGCATTGCCTGCAAAGTAAGCAGATCCCAGGCAAGCTTTTGTATCCCTTTTCTTACCGCAAGTTTTGTCCGCTCCCACTGTTTAGAGCCTAATTTATGCAGTTTTGGACTGCGTGTTTTAAAAGAAATATATTTTTGTACCAGGTTCATCTGCGATGCCGGCACATAAAGCTTTTCTTTATTTTCGTATTCAATAGCCAAGTGAGGCTCTAATTTATCTTTAACTTTAATTTTCTCAAAACCCAGGAACTTGCCTATTCCATGCTGATTATGCACAATAAAATCACCCTGCGCGAGATCTACGAAGTTATCAAGCGGCACATCTTCTTTGAATAATCCCGTGCGGAATGACTCCAGGCTTTCAGAGGAGCCGCGGCGTAAAAACGAATGGTTAACCGGAAGAATAATCGTCATGGTATGGGGAAAAAGAATTTCTCCGGTTAAGGGATGAAATGTTCTTACGGAGATTATTATATCCTGAACATCAAGCTCTATGCGGATGGGGAATTCAAAAGTAAACGGATAGATATCAATTATGTTGCCTCTGCAGGAAAAATCTCCTTCTTCAGAGGTATTTTCCTGGCGCCGGTAAGAAAATTCGGCCAGGCGGCTAAGAAGTTCATCCCTAGCTACCTGGCCTCCTATGTAAAGCTTTATAGATCTAAACATTTATTAACAACACCCCTACAACCCATCAAAACGTC
Source organism: Omnitrophica bacterium GWA2_41_15 (assembly GCA_919902045.1). Lineage (GTDB taxonomy): Bacteria > Omnitrophota > Gorgyraeia > Gygaellales > Profunditerraquicolaceae > CAKKSP01. Next base: position 5,988 of record CAKKSP010000037.1, read on the forward strand.
TTCTTACGACTCCAGGCAAGCACAAGTGGAGAAACAATATAAACCGTCGAGTAAACGCCGGAAACAAAACCAACTAAGAGCGTAAAGGCAAAATTACCCAACACCTCGCCACCGAACAAAAGAATCGCAAAGACCATCAGAAGCGTAACGCCGGAAGTAAGAAGTGTCCGGCTCAAAGTTTGGTTGACACTTAAGTTGATCAGTTCAAGTAGGCTTAACTTTCGCATTAATTTCGCATTCTCACGCACGCGATCATAAATAACAATCGTGTCATTTATGGAATAACCTGCGATAGTAAGAAATGCTGTTACGCTAAGCAAATCAATTTCTCTCCCGGTCATTGCTAAAAATCCTAACGCTACGAGAATATCATGGAAAAGTGCAATTACACCGGCAATAGCGAAATTAATATGCTTAAAACGAAAAGCAACGTAAACTAATATCCCGACTAACGACCACAAAAGCGCTTTTATTGCTTTTGCCTGCAAATGTTTTCCAGCAATGGGCCCGACATGCTCAACCTTAAGCACCTGCAGATCATCTTCAGGAAAAACGGTTTTTAATTGCTTAGTTATCTCATCACTTTTATTTTCACTAGTTTTAATCAAAACCGCATAACGGCTATTTTTCTCCTGCTGAATTTCCTTAAGCTGCTGTACTTGGGCGTCGTTTACATTAATATCCTTAAGCGCCTGACGGACTTTATCAATAGAGGGTTGATTTTTAAAACTATACTCCTGAACCTGTCCTCCCTTAAAATCAATCCCGTAAGACTGTTTCCCGTGTTTAAAAAATACAACTAGCCCACTTACAATCACTATTAAAGATAAGGCGTAAAAGAAACGTCGCTTACCGATAAAATCAAACTTAGTCTGGCCGATCAAAGAAAGCATCGGTAATTTTTTAAGCCAACCTGCCGCCAGCAATAACTCAAAAATCACACGGGTAACAACAATAGCAGTGAACATGCTCGCCATAAGACCGATGATTAAAGTAACGGCAAACCCTCTAATCGGCCCTGTACCAAACCAAAAAAGAAAAAGTGCTGCTATAAGAGTAGTAAGGTTAGAATCAAAAATCGCAGAGAACGCTTTTCCATAACCATTACTAATTGCCGCACGTAAGCTCCTGCCTTCTCTAAGCTCTTCGCGAATACGCTCATTAATCAGAACGTTAGCATCTACTGCCATGCCCAAAGATAAAGCGATACCTGCAATACCGGGAAGCGTAAGCGTAGCAGAAACCCCCGGAAAAAGCATCGGTAACATCCCCAAACATCCTAAAATAATAAACAGGTTGAATAAAAGGGCAATATTAGCAATAACTCCTGCTAAAAGATAATACAACGCCATAAAACCAAAAAGCAATGTTCCTCCAATAATAGAGGATTTCACTCCTTTATTAATGGAATCTTGCCCAAGTAACGGCCCGACTGTTCTTTCTTCTTCCACATACATCGGAGCAGGAAGCGCACCTACCCTTAATACAAGCGCGGTATCCTGAGCTTCTTCAACGCTAAAACGGCCGCTGATTTCGGCTTCTCCTGAAGGTATCGCCTCACGAATACGCGGAGCGGTTTTTATTTTTCCATCAAGGACTATTGCTAAACGTTTACCGACATTTTTTTCGGTAATTTCGGCGAATTTCCTAGCTCCATCCGGGTTAAACTGTAAAGCAACTACCGGCTCATTAAACTGGCTGGAACTGAATTTTACAAACGCAGTCTTTAAAGCCTCTCCTGTAAGCACGGCATTTTTTTCAAGAAGCAGCGGCTCATTATCATCGCCTGTATTTTTTAGATCATAACCTTCCGGAATAGTTCCCGCTACTGCCTGCTTGGTTTTTTCTACGTCATCTAAAACCAATTTAAATTCAAGAAATGCGGTCTTTCCAATCAACTCTAACGCGCGCTGACGATCGGTAACTCCGGGAAGCTGCACAACAATTACATCATCGCCTTGTTTTTGAATAACCGGCTCACGCACTCCAAACTCATCAATACGGTTGCGTATAACCTCAAGCGCCCTGTCGGTAGCGTCTTTTTTTGCTTCGTCAGAAAGTTTTGAGGTATCTACCCTTAAAACTAAGTGCATTCCGCCTTTTAAATCAAGGCCGAGATTTATCCGCTTATCAAGCGGAAAAGAAAAGAAAAGAGATACCCCTAAAACAGCTAAAACAATAATAACCCTAGTAGTAAGTTTTTTATCCATAGCTTAACCGTTACCCTTTTTTACGATTGAGATACAATTTTTTTCTACCTCCATTTTCACATTCTCATCAATACGCACCACGACAGTCTTATCTTTGACGTTTACAATTACTCCGTGAATACCGGCAGATGTAACTACCTCATCATTTTTATTTAAACTCTCAAGCATCTTCAGGTGTTCTTTTTCTTTAGTTTTTTGCGGACGAATAAGCATAAAATAAAAAACCACAAAAATCAGAAGAAGCGGAACCATCTGTAGAAAAGCTGCTGGCTGTGCACCTTGCATCTTAAACCTCCTTTTGTGCCGAGTATTTCTTAGCTAATGATTTAACTGTATCAGTAGGTGCTGCTCCTTTTTTAACCCAATAATCATAGCGCTCTTTATTAAGCTTAACCTGAACACCTTTTCCTACTGGTTCATAAATACCAAGATCTTCGACAAATAAACTGTC
>CAKKSP010000038.1 GCA_919902045.1 Omnitrophica bacterium GWA2_41_15
CTGTCCCCTTAAGGGCGGGGTGTCCCTGAAATAATGCGTAATATTTATTTGGTAGGATTTATGGGGACAGGTAAGACGGCAAGCGGGAAAATATTGGCTAGAAAACTCAAGACAGTTTTTATAGATCTTGATGAACTCATTGAAAAAGATCAAAAGCGCAGTATAAACGATATCTTTGAAAAAGAAGGGGAAGCGTATTTTCGCCTCTTAGAGTATCAACAGTTAGAAGAATTTTCCCGAAAAGATAATTTAGTGGTATCTTGTGGCGGCGGTATTGTAATAAATAATGAGAATATTGTGTTGATGAAAAAAACTGGTACTATAATTTGCCTTACCTCAACACCAGAGGCAATTTTTGCACGGGTAAAAAACCAAGCGCACCGACCGCTTTTAAAAGTGGGCGATCCGCTTGCAAAAATTAAAGAATTACTTTTAGCCCGCGCGCCTTTTTATGGCCAGGCAGATAAAACCATAGACGCATCTTTGCTTACACCGGAACAAGCAGCAGATAAAATTTTAGAAGAAATTAAAAAAATGCCCAAACTTTAATGTTAAATCAAGAATTAATAGACTGGTTACGTTTAGTTTTGACTCCTGAAATTGGTTCAAGGCGGGGGAAGAGCCTTTTAGAGAAATTTAAAACTCCAAAGGCCATATTGGAGGCTTCTTTAGACGACATGGCAGAAGTAGAAAATGTAGGCAGAGAAGTTGCAAAAAAGATCGTTGAGGGTAGAAAGAAAATAGATTTAGATCTTCAGATTAAATTAATTGAAAGAAACAATGTCAGCCTCATCCCATTAGATAGCGAGTTTTATCCCTCCAATTTAAAATCCATATATGACCCGCCTCTGGTTCTATTTTTAAAAGGCGAAATTCTGCCGCAGGATTATTTTTCTATTGCCATTGTAGGTACGCGTCTAGCTTCTTTTTATGGCAGGAATATGTCTGAAAAACTAGCTAGCCAATTAGTGGAAAAAGGTTTTACCATTGTAAGCGGTGGGGCGCGCGGCATAGATACTTTTAGCCATCAAACTGCTTTAAGAGCGAAAGGCCGCACCATTGCAGTATTAGGCTGTGGTTTGGACATTACTTACCCGCCGGACAATAAAAAACTGTTTGAAGAAATAGCTCAAAAAGGAGCAATGGTTTCAGAATTTCCTTTAACTACGAGGCCGGACAAAGGAAACTTCCCTATGAGAAATAGAATCATCAGCGGTTTATCGTTGGGTGTAGTAGTGATTGAAGCTCCTCATAAAAGTGGGGCGTTGATCACTGTGACCCATGCCAATGAGCAAGGCCGCGAGGTCTTTAGCGTTCCCGGACAGGCAGACAGTTTCGTAAGCAAAGGCACTAATCAGCTCTTAAGAGAAGGCGCGAAATTGGTTGAAAATGCCGACGACATAATTGAGGAGTTAGAGCCGATCTTAAAAAGTAAAATAAACGAGTTTAAAATTAATCATTTTGAACCTGTAAAAAAAAGACAAATGCCAATTATGCCGGAATTACCGGAATTAACAGATGAAGAGGCTAAATTATATAGTTTGCTTTCCTCAAGCTCCCTTGATTTCGATGATATTATTGTTAAAAGCCGGCTATCCGTTAGTGCTGCTTCATCTATACTTATGATGTTACAGTTGAAAAAATTAGTGAAACAATCACCTGGTAAGATATTTGAAAAAGTAAATAGGAGCTAACTGTGAGCAAGAAAAATTTAGTATTAGTTGAGTCCCCTGCAAAGGCAAAAACAATCGGCAGGATCTTAGGAAAAAGTTATAAGGTGGTTTCTTCTATGGGGCATGTTATAGACTTGCCTAAAACTAAACTTGGCGTGGATATTGAACATGATTTTACTCCGCAATATATAGTGATTTCTACTCGTAGAAAAATTTTATCCGAACTTAAAAAAGAGGCTAAAATTGAAGGTACGATCTATATTGCTACTGATCCTGACCGGGAAGGTGAAGCTATTGGCTGGCATATCAAAGAGCGTATTTATAAAGATAATCCGGTACAAAGAGTAATTTTTCATGAAATTACCCCGACTGCGATAAAGGAAGCTTTCAAACATCCTCGTGATTTTGACGTTAACATGCTTGAGGCGCAGGCAGGCAGAAGAATATTAGACAGAATTGTCGGATATTTTTTAAGCCCGCTTTTATGGAAGAAAATCGGAGGCGGCTTAAGCGCAGGAAGAGTGCAGTCAGTTGCTTTGCGATTAATTGTAGAGCGCCAGCGCCAGATTGATAGTTTTACTCCTAAAGAGTATTGGGAGATTGAGGTAAAGCTTAAGAAAATTGATTCTGAAGAGCTTTTTACGGTAAAGCTTATCCGGATTGACGGGAAAGATCCGCAACTTGACAATGATTCTCAAACTAATATTTTAGTGGCGGACTTACAAGGGAAAAAATTTATTGTTGCAGAAATAAAAGAGAGTTCGAAAAACCGGTTTCCCGACCCTCCGTTTATTACTAGCACTTTGCAGCAGGAAGCTTACAACAAATTAAGATTTACCGCTTCAAAAACTATGTTTCTTGCGCAGCAGCTTTATGAAGGAGTAGATGTCGGCGAAGAAGGGACAGTCGGGCTTATTACCTATATGCGTACAGATTCTACACAGGTTTCACAGGAAGCCTTAAAAGAGGCACGGGCGGTTATAGGCCAGAAATTTGGCGCGGAATACCTTCCGGAAACCCCGCATGTTTACAAAAATAAAAAACATGCCCAGGAAGCGCACGAGGCAGTACGGCCGACTTTAATCAGCCGTGAACCGGAAAGTTTAATTAATTTCCTTAGCTCGGATCAATATAAACTTTATGAGTTGATTTACCGCAGATTTTTAGCCAGCCAGATGAATCCGGCTCGCTACCTGAATACAACCGCGTTTATCCGTGTAGATAGATATGATTTTAGCGCAAGTTCAAGTAAACAGGTATTTGCTGGTTTTCAGGCGGTTTATCCGCTTACTCCGGAACAGCAGGAGCAGAAAGAAAAAAATATCCTGCCTGCGCTTTCTGAAGCAGAAGAGCTTATCCCGGTTGAATTCCTACCATCACAGCATTTTACTAAACCGCCGCCGCGTTATACGGATAGCTCTATAGTTAAAGCCTTAGAAGAGGCAGGCATAGGCCGCCCTTCTACTTATGCGCCGATCATAAATACTTTAGTATATCGCGATTATATTCGTCGTGAAAAAGGGGCATTTAGCCCTACGGAATTAGGGATTAAAGTATGTGATATGTTAGTTGAGTATTTTCCTAAAATTATGGATGTAAATTTCACCGCATTACTTGAAGATGAGCTTGATGAAATAGAGGAAGGAAAATTTACCCGTCAGAAAGTCCTGGCGGATTTTTACGCACCTTTTAAGGAGAGTTTAGATTTTGCCCAGGAAAATATTAAGAAAGAAATACTTATAACAGATGAAGTTTGTAAAGAATGTGGTAAGCCGATGATAATCAAGTGGGGCAGAAAGGGAAAATTTTTAAGCTGTTCTGCTTTTCCGGAATGTAAGCATGCCCGTTCTATTACTACCGGGATTAAATGCCCAAAAGAAGGTTGCACCGGAGAACTTATTGAGCGTAGGTCACGCCGAGGCTCATTTTACGGTTGTAGCGCTTATCCGAAATGCACGTATATTGCCAATAGTTTACCTTCCGAGGGTACTAAGAATGAAGACCAGGCCGGTGAGGCTGTTTCGTAATGGAAAGGCATATCGAAAAATTCATTCGCTATCTTGAAATTGAGAAAAATTACTCTAAGCACACCATTCTTAATTATCACCTGGATCTGATAGATTTTAAAAAGTTTATCGGAGATGGCCAGCCGCAGAGCGTAACGTATTTAATTTTACGCCGCTATCTTGCAACATTAAAGGAAAAGAATTTTTCTTCGCGCACTCTTCTTCGCCATATTTGTTGCCTACGTTCTTTTTTTCGTTTTCTTACCCGCGAAGGCCTGATAAAAAATAATCCTGCAGCCAGTCTTATGAGCCCAAAGCTCGATAAACATCTGCCGCAATTCATGACCGAAGATGAAGTAAGATTGCTCATCGATCAAGCAGTTTCCGAAGATGAGCGGGGGCTGCGCGACCGGGCGATCTTGGAAACTTTCTATAGTACCGGTATGAGGATTTCAGAGTTAGTCGGTTTAAATAAAGATGACGTAGATTTTATTTCAAATATCGTGAAAGTGCGTGGAAAAGGAAAAAAAGAGCGCTTAGCGCCGATTGGAGATACTGCATTAAAAGTTTTACGAAAATATTTAGCTAAGCGTAATGACCGTGACAATGCAGTTTTTACCAGTTGTCGTAGGCGGCGTATTACCGATCGCGCTGTGCGGAATATTGTAAAAAAATACCTGGATGCGGCAAGTATCAAACATGGGGTTTCTCCACATACTCTACGCCATTCTTTTGCTACGCATTTGCTAAACCGGGGAGCGGATTTGCGCAGTGTGCAGGAACTTTTGGGGCATGCTAATCTATCTACTACCCAGATTTATACGCATCTGACTACAGATCGGATAAAGGTTGTTTATGATAAAGCGCATCCGCGGGCTTAGGGTGTAATTTAGGGACACTTCTTAACAGGCAAATTACTTGCTAAGAAGTGTCCCTGATTGAGGATAAATGATAACATTACTTTACGATTCAATTTTTATAATTTTTGCAATTATCTATCTGCCGATATTTCTGGTAAAAAGAAAATTCCATCAGGGATTTAGCCAGCGCCTAGGTTTTTTACCTGTTTATAATCCAAAACAGGCTCCGATTTGGGTACATATGGTAAGTGTGGGTGAGGCGATAATGATGCGTCCTTTTGTTGCGCAGTTACGCAAAGATTATCCTGACAGGCCGCTTGTGCTTTCTACTGTTACTGTAACCGGAAATAAGATCGCCAAACATATGGCAAAAGATGGCGATTTGGTTTGCTACCTTCCTTTAGATATTAGTTTTATCGTACGCCGTTTTCTAAGAAAAATAAATCCTGCTTTAATTATTTTAGCAGAAACAGAGCTTTGGCCGAATCTTATTACAGCAGCAGAGTGCAAAAAAATTCCTGTAGTGATAGTAAATGGCAGGATTTCCGATGGGTCTTTTGGCGGTTACCGGATGGTGAGATTTTTACTTAAGCCACTGCTTAGTAAAGTAAATTTATTTTGTATGCAGACTGATCTTGATAAAGAGCGCCTTGAAATTTTGGGCGTTATGCCTAAGAAGACCAAAGTGACTAAAAGTATGAAATTTGATGCGACCCTACCGCAGATAGATACTGCGCATATTAAAAGTTTAAAAGATAAGTTACATATTTTAGATTCAGAAAAAATATTTATTGCTGCCAGTACGCACCAGGGGGAAGAAGAGATTATTTTAGCCGTTTACAAAGAACTTCTTGCGGAATTTTCTGATTTAAGGCTGGTAATCGTACCGCGTCACCCGGAAAGGGCCCCGGAAGTTTCTAACCTTATAACTAAGCTTGGATTTTCTGTCGTAAGAATAAGCCAACTAAATCCGCTAACCCGCCAACCCGCTAACCCGCCAACCGTATTTATCCTTGATACCGTTGGAGAGTTAATTAATTATTATGCCATTGCCGATATTGTTTTTATGGGTGGTAGTTTTGTCCGCAGCGGAGGCCATAATATTCTTGAACCGGCATTATTAAAAAAGCCGATTGTTTTTGGGCCGCACATGTTTAATTTTCGCAGCATTTCCGATATGTTTTTAAAAAAAGAAGCAGCAATTTTACTTCATAACGAGCAGGAACTGAAAGAAAAATTAAGAAATTTGTTGTCTGATAAAGCTTTTGCAGATAGAATGGGAGCAATTGCGTATAAAATAATTGAAGATAATCGTGGTGCGACTAAACTTACTTTGATTTATTTAAAGGAGGTTTTTTAAATGGATTGGAAAATAATCGCAGCAACATTTGGCGCGGTTTTTGTGGCAGAACTTGCAGATAAAACTCAGTTAGTAGGTATTTCTTTATCAGCTAAATCTGGCAAGCCCTGGACAGTATGGGTTGGTTCAGTTGCGGCGTATATGGTAGTGACGGCTTTGTCGGTATTTTTAGGAGCAGTTGTTGGTAAGTATATTAGGCCTGAAATGCTTAAAATCGGCGGAGCGGGTATATTTATTATTATTGGAATTTTGATGTTATGGGGTAAACTGTAAAATGGAAATTAAGGCACGCAAAAAAGATGAGGTGGTTATATTAAACCTTATCGGACGGATTGACGTAAATTCTGCCATTCTTATTGAGGCAGTAGGGCAATGTGTTCGTGAAGGATATAACGATGTGCTTTGCAATTTTGAAGAAATAGATTTTATTGATTATATGGGGACATCGGTGATCGTGATCGCCTATAAAGAAATAATTAATAATGGCGGAAGGATGAAGTTCTGCTGTATTCCTGCGCATCTGCGCGAGATTTTTGCAGTGATGGGGCTTGAGAAGGTAATTGAGCATTATCCTGATGAGGAGCTGGCATTAAATAATTTTAAGGAAGATAAAGTTATTGATCATATTAAAAAATTACAACTTCGCCGCCGTTTTAAACGCCTGCCTATTGATCTGAAGATAGAGCTTAAGGATAAAAAGGAAGAGGAACCTCACTGTGAAAAGGTTGATCTTATTAATTTAAGCGCAGTGGGAGGATATATTTTTGGTTGCAAAAAATATAAGTTAGGGGATGATGTAATCCTGACAATGAAACTCTCGCAAAATCATGAGCCAATTCAACTTGATGCAAAAGTAGTATGGCTTTCTGATAAGCAGATACAGCCACAAACTCACCCGGGAATAGGGGTGGAGTTTTTAAATATAAATCAAAAGACGCAAGAGATGATCGTTGAATTTATCGAGCGAAATATTTCGTTTTTGCCTACAGACGAATAAAAAAAGGAGGCCAAATGCATACTGTTTTAGTGACTAGTAATGGATATGCCTTTAAAGCTAGTAGTGAAGATTTTGATTTTATGATGGATGGTAAAGGCATGGTAGGAATGAGCCCTTCCGGTGCTTTGCTTGCAAGTTTAGGCGGTTGTGTCAGCCTCTATATTCGTAAATACGCCGATTCTACAAAATTAGCGATCAAAGAGATCAATGTAACAGTAGAATCTGATTTTGCTAAAGAGCCGGTGATACATTTTAAAGAGATTAAGATAAAGATCGATCTTCCTGGTTTTAAATTTGAAGATGAACGTCGTAAACAGGCGTTTTTAAATTTTATCGGCAACTGTCCGGTGCATAATACGCTTGAGCATAAGCCGAAAGTGGTTGTTGAGGTGAAAGAGAGATAAGCTAAGTCAAAAGTCAAAGGTCAAATTATTGGCTGAAAGTGAAAAAATACTTGACATATTTATGCTGAACGCATAATATATTATGCATAAAGCATAAATCCTATGTTTACTGATAATCAAATACAGATTCTTGCCATATTAACTTCTCAGCCTACTAAAGAATATTATTTAAGCGAATTAGGCGGAGCCCTGAAAAAGCATCCCGGCATTTTTCAGAGAGGGCTTAATTCTCTTGAAAAGCATGGTTTAGTTTTAAGCCGCAAAAGAGGCAATCAAAGGCTCTTCAGAATTAATCAAGCAAATCCAATCTTCCCGGAAATTAGAAGTATCGCCCAAAAAATCCAAGGCGCAGAAGGTTTGTTAGAGAAAGCGGTAAAAAAAATAAAAGGAATAAACATTGCTTTAATCTACGGAAGTTACGCTAAAGGCCTGATGCGGCCGGATTCAGATATAGATATTTTAGTTGTTACTGTTGATTCTGAAGCCGAAGACATACTTCTTAAAGAAGTCGGGATTATTGAACGCAAGCTTCAAAGAGAGATAAATTATAAAATTTATAGTAAAAATGAATTTAATAAGAAGGTCAGGGGTAAAGATCCTTTTATTGAAGAAATTTTGGCCGATAAATATATTTTGCTAAAAGGAAAAGTGTGATTAATTGGGCAGATTATCTTAAGCAAGGTTTGATAAAAGTACAGGCGCCAAACCTAAGGCAGATTGAAAAGCAGATTTTACGGGCGGAGAAAGACCTTAAAACATTCCATTTGGTAGAAAAAGATGACCCGGAATGGGCTTCCGCTATAGCCTATCAAGCCATGTTAAGGATGGGCCGGGCGCTGTTATTTTCTTACGGCTATCTTCCGGCTGAGAGGCAGCAGCATAAAACAGTGGTAGAGATAACAGGGAAAATATTAGGCTCGGAGTTTAGCCTTGTAATTAAGCATTTTGACAGGTTGCGAAAGAAAAGAAATGTATTCTTTTATGATTCAGAGGATGCCAAAAACTTTACGGAAGCTAAAAAGGCAATAGTAGTAGCCGAAGAACTATTGACCGAGATCAAAGGGAAGATAAAAACTATAAATCCGCAGCAGGAATTCAGGTTTTGAACTGCCAATCTGCCACCGTAGAGTTATTAACAGGGTAGTGGATGTTTAAACGTTCCCTAAAACTAGGGGACGCTTCT
>CAKKSP010000039.1 GCA_919902045.1 Omnitrophica bacterium GWA2_41_15
AGACCAAACCCCTCTAGGGCTAGCTTCATCAGAAATAGAACGAACATTGCCAGCATCAGGGTCAGGATCAAGCTGGATAAAAGCTCCGTTAACAACCCTGCTGGAGCTATCCTTCCATCTTTCTAATACAATCGGTTCAGTCCCATAAGGAGACATAATAGTAGTATTGTAAATATGTTTTTGTGTAACCTCATTTACCATTGAAGGGGTGGTGGGATTACTGGGGTTTTTCGGGTCATTACCATGCACACTTGAATAACTAAAAGTCGAATTATATGCGTCATCAATTTGGACCCAGGCATCATCTCTTAAATCTTCGGCTGTATAATAAGTATCTTTTTTGCCATCACTGTCAGTATCAAGAGCATAATAGACGCCTTCATCCCAAGGAAAATACTTATCGGAAAAATGCTTCCCATCAATTATATCTGCCCACTTAGTAGGGTTAGCTATAGGATTTCCACTTGCATCCCTATAATACTTAAACCATGTATCTAGCCTCGAACCTTCGGGAACAGAAGCTGTCGGCACCCACGATTCTGTAGAAGGCCACCACGGACAGGTATTAACTAAATTTTGCTCCGGTATATGATCATTTTCATCCTCATATTGATCATACATTTCACTTGCCATCGGCATATAAGCAGGCTCGGGAAAATCATTTGAAAGCGTATACACTTCCCGGTTAGTGATAATCTCTGTAGGCTGCCATTTCAGGCCTATTGCACCTACACCTGATGTATACCTAGTTGTGACCTCTGAATCATCCTCCTCGCGGTTTTTTTCAAGGGCCCCATCAGGATCAAGATTATAATCTCCCTTAATAAAAACATTATTAGTCGTTACCAAACTTAATCCTCCGTCAGGCACTCTTGCTCCGTTAACAAGCATCACCCCATTTGCGTTAACATCATAACTTGACGGAAAACATTCAGAATCATCCATATTTACATAGATAACCCCGTTAAAATTTGCAAGCGCCCCGCCGATCACTTTATCAGACTCAATTTTACCCCTAAGCGCTGCTACATCTATTTCTAAGATACTGCTTGGTTTATAGTTGCCATCCGAACCCATTGCCGGCTTTTCGGAATTATAAAATTGCTTGTCTTTCGTAACATCAGCAATAGGGTTCACGCAACTGTTTGTAGCAGGATTTTTACCTATATATATCCCACCACTAAGAGCCTTGTCCATGAGCGCATTTCTTTCTGCGTTTTTACTTAGAATTTTACCGGGATCGACATAAGTTCCGCCTTGGCTTCTATCTTTAACTAAAGTTTTATTTTCACCCTCGGTATTTAAATTATTATCCCTTAACCAACTAGCCCAGGCAGCAGCTTGCTGTTCTGTATTTAAAAAATATTGATTCCTGGGGAGGCCTGTAGTGCTATCTTCCCTCTTTGCCGGAGACATATAATCAACGCTTGTACGATCATTGCCATACTCCATATCTTCCCACCACTCTCTATTTATTGCATTTGGAACTGTTGCGCCTGCATTAATCGGCCAATTATAAGCAGCCATAAAAAATCTCCGCTCCCAATCTTGCCCCCCATTAATAACAGAGCCGTGATATGCTAAGTAATCATTTTGATGATTACCTCGCCATTGCTGCCAGAAATCATTCCATTCATCTTGAGTAACCGCCGGATCATCAAGTAATTCCATAAAAATATCTTTTTCTTCCCCAGCGCCAACAACAGGAACATTTACATTTTTACTTGTATCAAACAACGCTACGCTGCCACCACCTTTAGCCAGCTCGTTTATACCTAAATTCTTTAAATCCTCATTATCTACGACATAATGCACAGGTTCAAGATTTGTCCCTGCGTATTTCTGATATTTCCACTCTGCGCCTAGATATGCATCTGCATCAAGATAATAAGCTAATGTTCTATCTTCATGACTATCTATCGGGCCTATTTCAAAATAATCATACCCTGTATGAAACCGCGCATTAGAACGAGTGCGCATATTATAATTTAACCAACTCGGATCATTTACCTCGGTATAATAAGGCACCTCACCCTGCCCTGCAGGAGCTAAATCTTGATACAACTGATCTATATCGCGTAATATATAACCTTTACCGGCCTCGTTAGAGCCAGCGGTCAAAGATGTAAGAAAAGAAAATACTGACGAACCCTTAAGCCTAATATTACCATTAACATGAATCCCGGCGTAATTACGGCCATCATAACGCTCGTTTTTAAACGTCACATCATCGGGAAAAAAGAAAAGGAATTGATACGGAGATACCTGGCTTAAACGATGCTCCAAAGTGCGCGTTATCCCGTTAACAGTAGCTTGGGAATGGATTACGATTATTCCTGTATATAGGTTATTTACGACTTCTGGGTAAGCCTTTACCGAAAAATTCCTTCCATTTACGCGATAATTACCTGATGCATCTATTACAGCGCCAGGAATTGATGTAACAACAGGATGAACGAAATTAATTGTTGTTGTACCTCTTTGTACCGATTTAGCCGCAGAAATAACTTTTCTTACTTGATCGTCATCAATAAAATGGGTATACCAGCTAAAACCCGCGCGCGACTCCTCAGCATAAGCAAAATTTAAGCCTGCTTGAGCCTCATAAAATGCCTGCAGGCTATTACTATTGACCTGGTTCATCATGCCTGTATTTACTGTGCGCATCATCAAAATGCCGCTTATGCCCAATATTACAAGCATAATAAAAAGTGCAAAGACTAAAGCTATACCTTTATTATTGTTCTTCATATTGCACCGCCTCTTTTTTGCCAGCTAGGCAACTAGATTAAGCCACCATATAAGTATAACCTACTTTTTATGAAATTCAACTTACCTTCTTCAACCATTTCGACCTACGCGGTCGAAATTACGACCGCGTAGGTCGAGGAAGGTTATTTTGTGATCAATAAGGAGGGATTAATTAAATATTATCGGAAATATGGTGATCGAAATCGCTTACCTCTTCCCAGCGAGCCTGGGTTCCACCGATTAAGTCTCCGGCAGGAGCTCTTCCTGGCAGCACAAAATTTGTTTCGTATGAATAGTTGCTGGTTGGTTCAGTAACTCTATAACTACTACCACCCCATCCTTTTGTTAACCCCTGATAATAATCCGCAGGAATCTTGCTCTTGCTTGTCCACGGCGTTTCTAATTTAATAAAAGCTCCTGTAACCAAACGCTCTGCCTGCCATCTTTCTAAAACTTGAGGGTATATATTACTAGGTGAAACAATGGCAGTATTGTAAACAGTATTAGCCGTAACTTTATTTGCCATATTATTTAAATTTATTTCATCGTATTTGTTTTCTGCCGCATCACGCAATGTCTTCTGCGCTTGAGGAGAAAGTTGCTCTCTGATCCAAGCAGGATTAAGCCCCTCTTCAGGATGAATGGCATCCCCTGGAGTTGCCCAACCGTTAGCTTGCGCTAAATTAGTAAATACAGATTTAGCGTAACTATCTATAAAATCACTAAACTCAAGCGAATAAGGATAATTTTTATAATTAGAAGACATTGGCATAGTTTGAGGGTCATTAAAATCATTAGAAAGCGTATAAACTAAGCTGTTAGTAATTACTGCTGCCGGCTGCCAGTTTAAATCAGTATTATAATCGCCTTTTAAGTAAACATTATACGGAGAAATCACCGTCAATCCGCCATCGGGGAGCTTTTGGGCATTTACTAAACGCAAGTCTTTATTATCTACATAAATGATATTATTGCTGGGAGCCATCGTAGGGCAATCTCTTAAAAACGCTGCTACATCAAACTCAATAACATTCTCTATGACCGGATTACCGCTTCCATCCCTTGTGGGCCTTGTTATATTAAAAAATTCAACGTTATCTTTCGCCCAGCAGGGCAAGTTGGTTATTTTTACACCGTTTAACCTGATTTCTGTATTACCTGCGCTATCTGAACCTATGTAAAGCCCGGAAGATTTTGCTATTTCTTTATACTGCACTTCGATATTCGGCGGATCAATAGGCTTGCCCCCGGTATTTTTCTCAGTTACTATAGCTTCAAGGCCATTATTTCTTACAAAGCTACTCCAAGCCTCCGGTTGATATTGAGAGTTTGTATACTTGACTTCAATTTCTTCTTGGCCGTTTGCATAATCAACGTCGCCGTAAATCTTATTTTCCCACCACTCTAAGTTTACTTGCGCGGATGACGGAGTAGAGCCGTATTTTGTTGTCCAATAATAATCAGTGCTATTCCCATTAAGCAGTGCATTCGGAACAATAATTTCAACCCCCTGTTTAGTAATACCAGTTGGCTCAAGGTTATTGCCACTTTTATTGTTATACTTATCCCACCCCCAAGCCACATCAAGCTCTTTAGGTAAACTAATCTCGTTTATGACCGCGCCACTGGAAAATCGGAAACCAAGGCTATCAGTAATATTATACTCTTTTGAACTAATACTATCCCAGGAGGCAGTAGGAATATAATAATTATACGGCGGATAGTCATACTGACGCATAGTTACTTTTCCATCCAAAGTTCCATCAGCCTTGTCTACCCAATAAGGAGAAGTATATTGTTTATTATAATAAGAGATATAATCAGACGAAGAGAGCTCTTTCATATTAGTGAATCTGGTATTCTGCAGTAATATATTACCATTTACATGGATACCTCCTACCCCGCCTCCATCATAAGTTTCTTTGCCAAAAGTCTGGTCTGTAGGAAAAAAGAAAAAATAATCATACAGGGATTTCCCTTTAATCCGATATTTAATTACACGCGAAGCCCCTTGCAGACGAGAAAGAATAATCATCTCTGATTGCCTTTGCGGATCCTCATAAGCCTTAACCTCAATAATGCCTGCTGTTGTAGGTATCTCGTAACAATGGCTTATATTATTAAACCTGTAAGAAACATTTGAACTGTTTTTTAAAATTGTATTCGGTGTCAGAGTAAGAGGTATAAGCTCGTTTAAAACACCATCGCCGTCTTCATCGTTTACCTCTACCCGATGCGTATACCAATTCCAAGCAGAGTTCTTGGCTTCGACAAAAGCGTATTCAACTCCGCGCTCTGCCGCATAAAACGCCTGCAGCGATTGCACCTGTCGTTGCACAGACTGGCTTTGGCTAAGCGTACCTATGATATAGGCGCCGGAAAGCACAAAAAGCACTCCCGCCACCATAAAAGTAGTAATTAAAATCATGCCTTTTTTTTCGTTTATTTTTTTTAACATCTCAGGCTCCGATTGTCCCGGAATAATTTTTGTCCACCATATAAATATAACATATTTAAAGGCGGTTTTCTTAGGTAATTTTTAATTTCGCAGGGTTAGTTCCGTAGAAAGATTACTACGCAAATTTTTATCAGCAGCAGAAATATTTACCGCAAGATATCCTGACAAAAAATCCCATTGTATACTATCTATGTTACTAGCGTATATCTTTGTTCCGGGATCATTAGGTAATAATACCCCTGCGGAATTGAGGATTTGACGCATAAGACGATTATTATTATCTATTACATACCTGATAAAAAATGAACTTTTATTATCCGCGCCCCAAACTAAACCAGTTGCATTAGAGCCGATTGGAACACTAAAAGTAATGATCTTTGAACCTGCCCTGTCAGGATCATCAACTATTGTTATTTTTCCACCTTGGGAGTTATAAAGTTCTCTAGCCATATTATCTATTCCTATACGCAATTGATTATCAAGTGTTTGTTTTTCAGAACCTGTATCCCAAGATTTCTTGCCTAATGAAATTATCTCAAAAACAGCAGCTGCTAACAAACCACATATAGATACGGCGATAAGAATCTCTAACAATGTAAACCCCGTTTTTTTTATCATTCTTTTATTTCTTACCTCTTGATGTCTCCAAAGTAACGTTTTGTGTCATATCTTGGCCATCAATTCTTTTATATCTCCACTGAACCGCTACCTGAATATCATAAAGCTCCGCGCTTCCGAATACATTAGATATGGTTACAGTTCTTACTCCAAGAGGTAATTCGGCAATGTTTCTTTTATTATTGCTTATATTATTGCAAGTTGAAATAACATCAGCAAAAGGCACACTCTTAATTTCCTCAATTGATTTTCTGGCCTCGTTCATTGCTATAGCAGTGTTGCGCGAAAGTTCCTGCATTTTAAAACAATAAACAAAAAAGCTGATTGTCCCGACTAAAAGCCCGGTTAAAATCGCCGCCGCAAATAAGACTTCAATTAAAGTAAAACCTTTTCTTTTCATTTTGTAATAAGCTGGGTTAGCTTAAACACCGGCAAGAACATTGCCACTACGATAAAACCGATACTTACCCCTAAAAACGAAATAATTACCGGCTCAATCATCGAAGTCAGGCTTGAGAGGCTATCATTAACTTGAGTTTCGTAATATTCGGAGATTTTAGTCAGCATCTTTTCTAATTCTCCAGTTTGCTCGCCTATCGCGATCATCTTCACCACAAAAATCGGAAATTTTCCGGTGCGCTCCATGGGATCAGAAATATTTTCTCCTGCCTGGACATCCCTCTTTACCTGATCGCTTGCAAGTTCAATTACTTTATTACCGGTTACTTTTGAGGCTACATCAAAAGCCTCCAGAATATTTACACCGCTTTTAACTAATGTCGCAAGCGTCCGGGTAAATTTACCAATTGCAACTTTATTGATGATAACTCCGAATATGGGTACTTTTAATTTCCATCCATCAAAATTATACCTGCCCTTAGCTGTATTAACATAGCGGAAGAAAGCAGTATATAAAAGAATAGCGCCTAAAACTATAAACGGAAAAAACTTTACGCTTACATCGCTTGTTACAATCAAGATTTGCGTCGGAAGCGGAAGCTCCCCTCCTAAAGTTGTAAAGATACCTTTAAAAGCTGGGACTACTTTAAGCATTAAAAATGCGATAATCCCGGCTGCTACGCAGACAATTAATACCGGATACGTCAGGCTTGACATTACTTTACGGCGCAGATTTTCGGCTTTCTCGAGATAATCTGCAACTCTATCTAATATTTCATTTAAACTACCGCTACTTTCTCCGGCGCGCACCATATTTACAAAAATAGAAGAAAAGGCCGTTGGATACTTGGCAAAAGAACCAGATAGGCTATTACCGGCTTCAATATCGCTTTTTAAATTAGAAACAATCTTTTTTAAATAGGGATTTTCTACTTGCTGATAAAGGATCCCTAAACCAACTAATAATGATACCCCTGAATCAATCAAAGTCGCAAGCTGGCGCGCAAAAACTACCAGGTCCATCGGGCGGATTTTTCCTTTAGAAAAAATTGTCTTTGATTCTTCTTTTGCTTCTGATACCGAAATAACGGTAAGCTTCCGTGATTTTAGTTCGCGCACAGCTGCAGCAGCATCTTTTACCTCAAGTGTGCCGCTTATCGGATGCGCGTCTTTATCTTTTGCGATGTAACTAAACTTTGGCATAATATTTTGAAATTGCTTTTTCAATCTGTGAACGCGTACTTAATGCGCAAACTATCTTAAGCCCGCTAACACGAGAAACTTCATTTATTACTTTATCATCAAACGGATTATTTATAACCAAGGTCAGTACCCCTTCTATCATCTCTATCGGCAGGCATAAATATTTCCTCACAATCTCTTCGGGAACGAATTTAATCATTGTTTTAGGCACTTCATACTGATCAAGAGGAATATAACAAAGGCTTGTCTGGCTTGCCAGGGCAGAACAAATCAACTCTTCGGTAAGATGGCCTTTTTTTATCAATAAATCACCTAAAAGCCCGCCTTCTTTTTTCTGGACTGCCAGTATCTCATCAAGCTGATTAGGAGTAATTAAACCCTGCTTAATAAGGATCTGCCCGAGAAGATTGGTCTTAAGCTTAAGCCTTTGCCTGATTGTCTCCTGCATCATTGGCCTGCCTCTTTTTAATCAACAAAGCTAAATCATTACGAATATTATCCGGCACATAAAGGTCTTTCTCTGCCTGACACATATATTCATACACAAATTCATCCTGGCGTTCACTAAGCGCAGCGAGTGCTTCGCTCCTAATCCCGGCATCCGTATCTTTAAGCGCTTCTTTTAGTAATCTGGCACTTTCTTTACCTTTAGATTTGCCTAATGCAAAAATAACTTTTTTCCTCACGGATAATTCTCCATGACGCAAAGGCGTCTCTAAAGTATTTATTATATCATCATTACCCATAGCAGCAACAACTTCTATAAGGTTCTTAATAATATAGGCTCTTGTATCGGTAAATTTTTCTTTAACCAGATTGATTAGCTGGCTATCGCATATCTGCCTCAAAATCAAAGATATTGAGCAGCGCCTGACATAAGCTTCGAAGTATTTGCCTTCGATGACCTTATTTTCAAATAATACGGAATCCAGGAGATAAGGCATTGCCTGCTCTTTGATCATAAAAACAAGCTCACTTATTTTCATCCAATCCTGATTATTCTCTATACGCCGGATCAACTCATCCACAATCTTTTTAGCCAAAGGATCCAGCTCACTAGCGAATTTTCTGTGCACATCATCTGAAGAAACAACAATGTTCAACATTCCCGCTATCTCATCAAACCTTCCGGAATGGTAAAACATATCCATGGCGCGTGAGAAATAAGGGCTAACGAGTTCCAAAAATGCCGGAAGATGCTTTTCTAAATTCGCAGACGTACTTTTTAAGATTTTTTGTATTAACTGAATAAAAATTTTCCGGTAAGATATTTCTAAGCTAACCTCTAAAATACGCTTCAAAACAGAGATCAACTGCGGGTCATTTAACGGTTGTTTATCAATAAGGCTTGAGATTTTTTCTACTAAAGCCTGGATCTCCGCCTCATTTCCTTGTAAGGCCAGCTCTTTAATTATTTTTTCAGGCCTGAACGCAGGAAGGAGTTTTAACAGGTCTTTATCAGATATACCGGTTATTTTTTTTGTTAAATCCTGGGGGCTTAATTCCTCTAAATTTTGCTCACCTATAATCAAAGAACATTCCTCTTCTTTTGCGCCTAAAATTTTAAGCTTATCCTTTAATGCCGCGCTAAGTTTATCTTTATTTTGAGAAGAAGAAAGAAAACGCTTGGCAAGAACCCGCATTTTTTCTATACCAGAATCTTCCTTTGTATATTGGCTGCTAAGCACCTCGATTATAACGTCTTGAGGAACCATTCCGCCGAGTTCTTTAATTATATCAACTTTACCCTGAAGGTCATCTAAATCTTCTACCTCCGCAGCTAAAATCCCTGCCCGCAGGTTAGGATCCATAGATAGTACTGCTTTGGCTAAATTTTCTTTATACTGGCCCCAATTACTTCCACCCTTTTCCACAAATTGATTGCCTATTTTTTGGATGCTCCTGGCAATAACTTCTGCTTTCTTTGCTTCTTTGTCTTTCCCTTCCTGCTTTGCGGCCTCTTCACCGATTTTTTTGAGGGTTTCCGCGATTTCTTCCGGAGGCGCAAATTCTACAGTAGAGCCGGATTCTTTTCCGGTAGACATTTTACCCATCAGGTAATCCATAAGCATCATTTCTTCAAGGCCCTCTTTATCTTTACGCTTTGAGCCGGATACGCCATAAGTTTTTTCATTGACTTTTATATGTTTGAGGTTTGCCTCTTTTAATAAATCGCTTATTTCTTTTGATTGCTCCTGAGCTTGATTAATTTTTTCTACAAAAATCTCAATTTCAACTGCTTCAAGGCCCCGGCTAAAATTTATGCTTTCTATATTAATACTACGCAGGAGCGAAATAAAAGCCTCTACAAAATAACTCCGCACATCTTTGCCTAATTTTTTCCGGTTGGCAATTATCACCCCATCCGCATAGGAGAATATTAACGCCGGAACTTTTTCTAAAACCTTGCTTATATAATTATGCATCTGGCTGACTGCCTTAAGCCGCATCTCGCTTTTGGGAGGATAAAGAATAGTATTAACGCATGCCATATAAATATAACGTATAATTTCAGGCATTAAAGCTAATGATTCCTTCGGCAGAAGTTCAATGGCTTTTTCTTTGGCTGTCTCCTCAATAATCTTCTGGGCGTATTTAACCGTGCGGTCATAAAATTCACTTTTGCCTTCTTTTATAAGGTCGGCGTAGCGCTGTGTCGCGGCAATATCCTCTGCTTTTTTAAAATTATAATACAGCTCGCCGGCAATACTTGAGAGCTTTTCCGGATTAAGTTTTTCTTTAAGCTGGCCTAAACGGGAATAAAGGTTCTTGGTGCGGTTATCACCGATTGCGTTAAAGAGGACTTTACGGATTTCACTTGTGACAAAACTAAATTCGTTTTTTTCGCCGGTTTTATTTTCATACACCAGGCCGATTTTTTTTGCTGCTTCAATTAAATCAATGACATAGCCCTTATCTTCGCTATCGATTTTTTGCAGGAGATCAACCTGAAAATTTTCCCCAATTACCGCTGCCTTTGCGATCATCTCCCTGATCTCAGGGCTTAAGCTTTCAAGCCTGGCGCCTAAAACATCTTTTAAAGAATGTGGTAAATTTTTTATATCAACCTTCTTTTCAGTCCATCTCCCCTTCTGGTAAACGATAAATTCCTTCTCAATAAAATATTTAAGCATTTCTTCATTAAACAGGGGGTTTCCATGCGTGATTTCATAAATCATCTGATAAAATTCTTCCGAAAGCTCCCCACCCTGGAGAATATGGGAAATCATAACTTTTGCGTCCTCAAAAGAAAAACTATCAACGATCAGATAACTGGCAGCTCCTTTTTTATCCTGTTCGAGGATATACCCTCCAAAAGGCAGGCTTTGCCCATCCTGTGAATTAAGCTCATCATGAGAATACGCCGACAAAATAAATATCCCTCCTGAATTTTTATTTTCAGAGAGAGAAAAGAATAACTGCATGCTTTCTTTATCTATAAAATGCGTATCATCTAAAAAAATATAGATCTTCTTTTGTTGGCTCATATTAATAAAAAATTTCTTTAAAGAATTATAAAGCAGGGCAGGATCATCTTTAATCTCTGTCTTATCAACTGTTAAACCAGAAATCTCCTGCAGAAGAGGAGCGAAAGAAAAAAGCGCGGTAAGTTCCTGAAGGGGAAAATCCTTAAAAATATCCTGCGGCAGATGCTCATGAGTTGAAGCCAGTTTGTGCAGGATTTCCCCTGCCGTATAATAAGGCTGAGTGGTATATTTTTCCGAACAATGCAATGAAATAGAGTAAGCCTGCCAGGAAACAAGACGCTTTTCTATTTCATTAAGTAACCTGCTTTTACCCGCTCCTAAAACCCCATGGATAAATAATGAGTTTTTCCCTAATTGGTTACCCGGGGTAAGGTTTTCTAAAATTGTCCTGACTTCTTTTTCGCGGTCAACAAATACCGGGCAAGGGAAACGTTCCAGAATATTTTTTTTCCAGAATAATTCCGGGTCAATTTCGGAAGCAAATGAAAAACAATCTTTTCCTTTTTGTTTAGATACGTATAGCGCTTTATCCGCGCGGTCAATAAGCTCAGTCGCAGTTATGGCATCCTGGGGAAAATTAGCAAAACCCGCGCTGATCGTAATAGGGATCTCCTTGCCGCTTCGTTTTTCCTTAAAAGGAATGGTTTTGATTTTTGATATTAAACGCTCCCCGATCCGGGTAATTTCATCCTGTTCAACCTTACTAAAAATAACGGTAAATTCATCTCCGGCATACCTTATCTTCTGGTCATTGGCTTTTGTATTTTCCTTAAGGAATTCTGCCAGCCATTTTATCGCCTCATCACCGGAAATATGGCCATATGTATCATTAATATTTTTAAAATTATCAACGTCTATCATCATCACCCAGACCTTATATGCCCCGGCATGCGCGTCTTTAAGTTCTTGTTCAAGCTGATGATAAAGATAGCGGCGGTTAAAAAGCCCGGTAAGGTCATCAATAAAAATAAGCTGCTCTTTATTCTGGTTTTCAGGCATATTTGCTCCTAATCACGGGCTGTAACGCGCATAACCTCTTCAAGCGTAGTAACACCCGCTAAGACTTTACTTAAACCATCCTGGCGCAAAGTAATTAATCGTCCTTCTCTTTGGCTAAAGTTTTTTATTTCTTCAACTGATACCCCTTTAATAATCATAGATTTTATGGCATCATCTACCCTAAGTGCCTCTAGGAGAGCAGCTCGGCCAAGATAACCTTTTTGCTGGCAGTAAGAACAGCCACTACCTGCATAAAACACTGGTTTCTCTTTAAACTGCGCTTCTAGTTCTTTAGTAAATTCTATCGGGGGTTTATCAAGTTTTTCTTTACAGTGCGGGCAGATTTTACGGCAAAGCCGTTGAGCGCATACTAACACTAAAGCTGAAGCTACTAAATAACGCTCTACTCCCATATCTATAAGCCGCACAAAAGCGCTGGTCGCGTCATTTGTATGCAGGGTGCTAAAAATTAACTGCCCGATTAAAGAAGCCTTTATGGCGATATCTGCGGTTTCTGCATCCCGTATTTCACCGACCATAATTGTATCGGGGCTTTGACGAAGTATCCCGCGTAAAGCCGCAGAAAAAGTAAGTTCTATATCCGGCTTAACTTGAGCCTGAGTAATTCCATCAAGCTGATATTCAACGGGATCTTCAACTGTCATAATATGACGCTGCACATTATTTAATTCGTTAAGGATTGAATAAAGTGTGGTAGATTTTCCGCTTCCGGTCGGCCCGGTGATTAAAACCATCCCCTGGTTTTTATTGATTGCCTCTTTTACTAAACCATACGAGGCTTGAGAAAATCCTAGTTCATCTAATTTTACAAAAATACTCGCTTTATCAAGTATACGTAAAACAAATTTTTCTCCGTGTATAGTAGGTAATGATGAAACGCGAAAATCAATATCTTTACCTTGGGTCTTTATGCTGAAACGCCCGTCTTGTGGAAGATAAAATTTAGTGATATCCATATCAGAAAGTATTTTAATGCGCGCGGCTATCCCCTTTTGGCTTTTTTTGGGTAATACATGCACCTGATGCATTATTCCATCGATGCGGCAACGCACTAAGAGCTCATCTTCTGTGGGCTCAATATGTATATCAGAAGCCCTTTTTTGTATGGCTTCATTTATGACCAGGTCTACAGCCTGCACAACCGGTTGTTTCTGGCTCTCCTGAATAAGCTCAAAGGAACCTGACTCTTCGGCTTCTCTGACGCTTACAATCTCAAGCTCTTTATCAAACTTAAGAATTTCAGGAAGCGACTCAAGCGAGGAATAAGCTTTATCAATGCATTCTAAAACTGATTTTTCACGAGCCAACACCTGCTTTATAGGACAGCCAATACTTATACTAAGGCTATCTAAAGTAACAATATCAAGAGGGTCATCAGTTGCCACCAAAAGGCCGTCTTTTGCAAGAGACAACGTAAATATATGATACTTGCGCGCTAACTCTTCTGGAATAAATTCTGCAATTGCGGGGTTTATCTTAAAGCGGGCTGGATCAAGCATGGGAATAAAAAGATAGTAAGCTATGAGCGCAAGAAGTTCGTCTTCGCTTAAGAATTTTTCTTCAACTAAAATATGCTTAAGGCTTTTATTGCTTTTTTTCTGCAGAGAGAATGCTTTTTCAAGCTCTTCCGGAGAAAATCTGCCGTCATCAGAAAGTATTTTTATTAAATTTACTTTTGTCCCTAGCATTTTATTGGTCCGCCGGTGTTACGCGCGCTATTTCCTCAACCGTGGTAATCCCAAGTTGCGCTAATCTTTCACCTTCCTGGCGCAACGATTTCATCCCCTGGCTGGCCGCGATATCTTTTATTTGTTTCTCTTCAATATTTGCTGAAAGTATCTCCTGGCGGATCTCAGGCGTCATATATAAGACTTCAGGCACTAAAACCCTGCCCTTATATCCGCTCTGAAAACATTCTTTACACCCTCGGCCGCGATAATAAGATTGTCCCTCGATTTTTTCTTTACAACTCGTGCAGATCCGCCGTGCAAGGCGCTGTACCACGATGCAGACAAGCGATGCGTTGATTAAAAAAGGCTCAACCCCCATATCCACGAGCCGCACAATTGAACCTGCAGTAGTAGTAGTATGAAGAGTACTTAAAACTAAATGGCCTGTTAGCGCTGCTTTTATGGCAATATCTACGGTTTCAAAATCACGAATTTCTCCGACCATGATCACATCCGGATCCTGGCGCAGGATTGAACGAAGGCAACGCGAAAATGTAAGCCCGACCTTCGGATTGACACTAACCTGGTTTATTCCTTTGATCTGATATTCAACAGGATCTTCAACCGTAATAATATTTATATCCGGAGAATATATATGGTTTAATATTGAATAAAGCGTGGAAGTTTTTCCGGAACCAGTCGGCCCGCAGACAAGGATCATTCCATGCGGCATACCGGCAGCAGACTTAATCTTCTTAAGTTCATTCTCTCCTAATCCTAAATGGTCAATATCCATCAACCCAAGAGATTTATCTAGGAGCCTGATTGCTGATTTTTCTCCGACTACCGAAGGAAATATTGATACGCGGAACTCAACTTCTTTGCCACCTGTCTTAATTTTAAATTGGCCATCTTGAGGAAGGCGATGTTCTGCTATATCAAGATTTGAAATAACTTTTACTCGGGAAATAATAAACGGGTGAAGATTCTTAGGTAGTGATTCTATTTCCTGAAGAATGCCGTCTATACGAAAACGGATTCTAGTGCGTTCCAGCATCGGTTCAATCAGGATATCGCTTGCTTTCATCTCAATTGCCCGATGTAACAAAAAATCAGTTGCCTTGATTACCGGAACCTCTTGCCCTGCCTGAATAAGCGCAGCGTTATCCGCTTCTTCCTGCGGACGCACCAAAACCTCTGCAATCCCGCCTAATATATCTTCCAGTTTCTCTTCCTTCTTAGGGGGAGAAACTTCTTTTTCATATTGAGTATCAATAAGCCGGCGCATTTCTGCCTGAGAACCGATAGTGATTTCAACTTCAAAATTGCTAAGGCAAGGCAGGTCTTCCAGGTCAAGCAACACCATCGGATCAGAAAGGGCTAATTTTAATTTATTATCATTAAGCTCAAGCGGAAGAATACGATACTGCAAAGCAATTTCTTTTGGAATACAGCTTAAAGTTTGCGGGTCAATTTTGAGAGCAGATATTACGGAAGAATCTATAAAACGTAATTCAGGTAATTGTTGCAGGAATTCTATAACTGCTTCTTTATCAACGAGATTTTGCTCTATTAAAACTTGGCTTAAACGGCTTTTCTGAGACTGGCAAGACCGGACAGCATATTGCAGCTGTTCAGTATTTAACAGGTTTTTCTGGACTAATAGCTCGGTTATCCGTTGCCTTAGCCTTTGCATATTACACACAATTTAGACCTACGCGGTCAAAAATTTCGACCGCGTAGGTCGTATTATTACTCTACTACCTCCAAAAACGCGACTGCCCGCTCAAAATTATTACTTTGCGACGCTACTACCAAATAAATAATCTGGATTCCTGGCTCTTCATAAGAAGTATCAAATTTATTTTCCTGATTTTCAGGGCTGGCTACCCCCAAATTTCCCGACCAAAGAAATGTCTTTTCTATGGGCATACAACCGGTAGGTTCAGTATATATATTAGTGCTGACTTTTAAGGATTCTTTTAATTTAAGTTTAGAAGTTGATAGTCCAATTTCTACCTGGGAAGAACCAAAAACCCCGGAATCTTCATTTAAAGCCAGATCAAGAAAATTCTTTAACTTATACTCAATAGGCGCATTTTTTTCTAACTCTGCTAATCTTAGTGAAACTTGCCCTTCAAGATGCGGATAAATACTCCCTATTTTTTCTTTAACTTTTAGATATGCTTCTTTTGCCTGCGTAAGATTCCCCTGCCACTGATTAATCAGGCCCAAATGATATAGGCTTGTTATTGATTCAGGGCTACTGCCCTCTTGCGCGCCTAATTTAGCGAATATTTCCTTTGCGGCATTAGCCTCATGTAAACAATAAGCCTTAATTAGCGCCTGATGAAAAAGTGACTTACTTGTCTTTATTTCTTTAAAATATTTATAAGCGGCTTCGTAATCACGTATACCCTCAAGATTAAATGCCCGAGTATATAAACTATCTTCGTTAAAAGCATCTACGCCATAAAATTTTTCAAGTGCAAGGAATGCTTTTTCAGCAAAAACCGCATCTTTATTTGCTAAAAAAATTCCTGCTAAATCTAACAGATCTGCTTTGCCTGTTAATTGTTCTTTTACGCTAAATTTATCTAAATACGCATCTGCGGCAATATGGGCAAGATCAATTTCATTTTCAGAAATAAATTTTTTGACAATAGAAGTGACAGTCACTTCTTGCACTCCTTGCATATAAAGCCCGTAAAGCTCTTTTGCCTGCGC
>CAKKSP010000040.1:0-12833 GCA_919902045.1 Omnitrophica bacterium GWA2_41_15
CCGAAGTTTCTTCCTTACGCCTAAAACCTTACAAAGACGGTTTTAAAGGCGTGTCTAGAGAAGAAACGAGGACTCTGGTGAGGCTCCGACGAACCAGAGTATACAAGATGCCTATCATAGGAAAAAAATTCAAAACTTTTGAGTTGGTACTGGGTGAAAAAAAACTGCTGGTAATAAGGGGGTCTAAAGGATATATTATGTGCGGTTACCTTAATCTAACGGTAGCAGAAAAATTTAAAGACGTGGCAATTAAAGTTACAGGTGTTAGTTCGATTAAGGATATAGTTAAGACAAAAGTCTGTGCCTGCACAAGCTCCGCAAGGAAGCTCGGTATTTTTAAGGGGCAATCCATAAAAGAAGTACTAGAGATTATCGCTTAACTTTTTAAGAAAGGTTATTAAATGGAGATGGCAATAGGGCTTACTTTCCCTGGTACCTTGCAAGACGAGGCGATTCTTTGCAATATCTGTAAAAACTTTGATGTTGAACTGAAAATAATTGAAGCTTCATTTTCACTGAGCGCCGGTTGGGCGATTTTAAAGATTAAAGGTAGCGACGAAGAAATAAAAAAGTCCTTCGAGTTTCTTTCTTTAAAAGGCGTGCGGCTTGAACGTCTGGGAACAGAAAAATAATTAAGAAAGTATAAGTTGTCAAAGAAGATCAGGTTTGTTTTATTGGCATTGTTTCTGTTCCAATACCATCCTGCTTTGGCAGATAGGCAGAAGCGGCCGCAAATAATTTTAAGTCAGCGCTATCATTACGATTTACACAAGAGTAACCACGAATATTACGCTGACCGTTTAAGCCTGCGCTGGGATTACTTAAAGGTTGGCATCGTGGCATTTTTTGAAAGCCAGTTTAACCTTGATAAAAACCTTTGGCAAAGGAAAGAAGTAGGAGTAGAATTAAATAAAGAGGTTTTATCCTGGTTCCAAGCTTCCCTTTTTCTGCAAAAAAGCTGGTTTAAGGAAGATTATCAGTATCATCTGGAATTTGAAAAAGAGGAAAATTTCGAAAGTGTAGGAAGGGTGATGTTTTCCTGCGATCTGATTAAAAAACCCAAGTTTAATATGAGTGGGTTTGTATATAACGATTACATTTATGAATTTAATCAAGGAGCAGGAATTTGCAATGAAGTTGTTGCCGGAGTAACTATTCCGGTTGGGAAATACACAAAGGTTGGTTTAAATTGGCGGCATATTGACCGTATCCACTATTACGATTCTGAAACTATTGAGAGTTCATTAACCTTAAGTTTTTAAATATGCCTTACGTAGTTTATGCTTTAAAATGGCGGCCAAAGAATTTTGACGAAATTGTCGGACAAGACCAGGCTGTCACTACTTTAAAGAATTCTCTTCTAAAGAAACGTGTCGCAAACGCTTATCTGTTTGCCGGCCCGCGCGGAGTTGGTAAAACTTCAACTGCGCGTATCCTTGCCAAAGCCTTAAATTGTAAGGAAGGCCCCACAGTTAATCCTTGCCAGAAATGTTCGTCTTGCCGTGAGATCGCTGATGCTCGCAGCCTTGATGTAATTGAGATAGACGGAGCCTCAAACCGTGGAATTGAAGATATCCGCACTTTACGCGAAAACGTAAAATTTTTACCCTCAAGCGGGAAATATAAGATTTATATTATTGATGAAGTGCATATGCTCACTCCTGAGGCGTTTAATGCCCTGCTTAAGACCTTAGAAGAACCGCCGGAATTTGTAAAATTTATTTTTGCAACTACGCTTCCTGGTAAAATACTTCCTACGATCCTTTCGCGTTGTCAACGCCTTGATTTTAAGCGCATATCTTCTTTAGAAATAATTTCACAGCTTGACCGTATCGCAAAAGCAGAAGGGCTTAATATTGACCGGGATGTTTTGCTTACTATTGCTAAATCAAGCGATGGGGCATTGCGCGACGCAGAATCAATATTAGATCAGTTGGTTTCGTTTTCTCAAGGTAAAATTTCCTTGCAGGAAACCGTGAAGATGCTGGGGATCGTGGAGCAGGATGCGCTTTTTGAGATTACCGAAAAGATTATCCGTAAAGACAGCCGCGGCGTGCTTGAGGATTTGGCTCATATTCTTGATGAAGGAAAAGACGCACAGGTATTTCTACATAATCTTATTGAGCATTACCGCAATCTTATGGTTGCTAAAATCGCCGGCGCTGATGCTAAATTAATCGACCTTCCTGAAGATATCTGTACACGTATCGTTAAGCAGGCAGATTCGCTTTCGCTTGAGGAGATCTTAAGCGCCTTTAATACACTTGCGTCCGCGCAGGAGATGGCAAAGCGCGTGGATTTTTTAAAGATACCGCTTGAGGTAAACTTGGTAAAGCTTGCGCATGATAAAAAAACAATTCATCTGCCAGCGCCTATTTCTGAAAAGCCGGTTATTTCTAAGCCGCCTGAACCGCTCAAAGTATCTTCCTCTTCGCAAAAAAAACAGGCTTCTGCGCATTTTGCCCAGGCTACAGTTGTTGCGATTGAGAATGAAAAGGAAACTACTCTTGAAGAAGTAAAAAGAGTTTGGGGAAAAATTGTTGATGATTTGCGTAAAGTCAGAATGTCTGTTGCTTCGTATTTGGCAGAAGGGGATCCGATTACCTGCGAGCATAATATTTTGACCGTAGCATTCCCGATTAATTTGTCTTTACATAAGGAGTCGCTTGATAAATTAGATAACCACGCTTTGATTGAAAAAAATTTGCAGGATTTACTTAATACCCGGGTGCGGATTGAGTTTATCCTCTCAAAAGATTTTGTAAAAAAAGAAAAAGTTCTTCCTGATAATCCAATGATAAATTCTGCGCTTGATTTTTTTAACGGAAGAGTAATCGAATCTGAATAACCATGGCTGCCTACACTGAATCAATAGAAAAATTGCTTGAGAAACTTGAGCGCATGCCTGGGATCGGCCGCAGGAGTGCGGAACGGATTACTACCTATATTCTTGGGATCTCTCAGGATGAGGCGCGTCAGTTATCCGATGCGATTACGCGTGTTAAAGAAAATGTGCGTTTTTGTAAGCTTTGTAATAACCTAAGCGAAGAAGAGTTTTGCCGGATCTGCCGCAATGATTCCCGGAATAAAGATATTGTTTGTATTGTTGAGAAGCCAAGCGATGTAACCGCGCTTGAGAAGGCAGGGGATTTTAAAGGGGTGTACCATGTTTTGTTGGGATCTATTTCTCCGCTTGAAGGAAAAGGCCCGGCGGATTTAAAGATCGATAGCCTACTTGAGCGGATCAAAAAGGGTGAGATTAAAGAGATTATTATTGCAACTGATGCAGATACAGAGGGAGAGACTACCTCACTTTATCTTACAAAGTTGCTTAAGCCGCTTGGAGTACATATTTCCCGCATTGGCGTGGGGATCCCTATGGGTTCAAACCTTGAATACGCTGACTCCTCAACTCTTAACAAAGCCCTTGAATCCCGCAGGCAGTTATAATATAATAGCCTAAATTTATTCCCCCTTTCCGCCACAAAGCGTGGCGGACCCGCCAAAGCTTTTTGGCGGGAGCTCAGCCGAGGGAGCGAGTGGCAGAATGTATTTTATATATATACTAAGAAGTTTAAGAAATAATAAAAGATATACGGGTCTTACGCAGAAAGATCCTGAAATCCGTTTAAAAGAGCATAATAGCGGATCAAATAATTATTCGAGAAATAATAGGCCGTTTGTTCTTTTATATTCGGAGAAGTTTTCTTCTTTTGAACAGGCGCAGAAAAGAGAAAGATTTTTAAAAACTGGCAAAGGAAGAAGATTTCTTGATAGAATTATTCCCCCTTAGCTCAGTTGGTAGAGCGAGTGGCTGTTAACCACCAGGTCCGAGGTTCGAGTCCTCGAGGGGGAGTTTAATCGGAAAAAGCCGAGCATTTGTTTGCTCGGCTTTTTTATTGGAAACTCCCCCGAGAGGACGAGAACCGAGGACCTAAAAAGGGGATTATTAAGGGGAAAGACCGTTTTCCCCATGGGGAGGAGCGAACGTAAGTGAGCGACGACAGGTCCGTAGGTTCGAGTCAATTCTCCCTAACTTCCGGTTGCTTTACTCTTCTAGAAGAGGTAAAATATCATCCAAAGGTGCACTTTCCGAAGTTTTTTCCTTACGCCTAAAACCTTTCGAAGATGGTTTTAAAGGCGGGTCTAGAAAATAAACGAGGACTCTGGCGAGTCTCAGACGAACCAGAGTACCCGATTGGATTGGAAAACGTCTGGGTTTTTTGCGAGATTATATCGGTATTGATATTTCTCCGCAATATTGCCGTATGGCACGAGAGCGAATACGTTCAGGATATGCCCCCGTTACTGAGGAAAAATGCTTAAAGTGTTAGTTTTAATGGGCGAAGGTTGTTCGAGAATACTCGATTAGAAACGCTATCATTGCGATATGCCATAGCCCGATAAAAATTCAGGGTTATGGCATTCTTATTGGAGTGAAAAACTTATGAGCAATCGATTCCAAATATTGGCTTTAGACGGCGGTGGAATTAAAGGTTTATTTTCGGCCGCTTTTTTGTCGAAACTTGAAGATGACTTGAATACAAAAATCACAGACCACTTTGATCTTATCGTAGGAACGTCTACGGGGGGAATCATTGCTCTTGGTTTAGGGATAGGTTTGTCCCCCAAAGAGCTGGTTGACTTCTATTTTGAAAAAGGTCCTAAGATATTTCGGAAAATTCCGCCATGGACAGCTTTGAGAAACCTGCTATTTGCAAAATACTCTGGAGAGATCATTGAAGGCATCTTTCGAGAAGATAAATGTTTTGGAGATAAATTGCTTGGTGAAAGCAAAAAGCGTTTAGTTATCCCATCGTATAATATCGACACAAACGATGTATATATTTTCAAAACAGCTCATCATGAAAGGTTCAAGACTGATTACAAGGTTCCAGCTTGGAAAATCGCACGGGCCACAAGTGCCGCTCCAACATTTTTCCCGATTAGCAATAATATTGACAGTATTCGTTTGGTTGATGGCGGAGTATGGGCAAATAATCCGGCCATGGTGGGATTATTTGAGGCGATAGCGGTTCTCGATGTCCCTTTGTCAGAGGTGCGAATATTTAGCATTGGCACAACCGAGGAGCTAAAACAAAGCCCGAGCATTTTGGATAAATTTAGCGGCTGGCCATTTTGGGCGAAGACGGCAGTTGAATTGATCATGCAGTCACAGAGCGTTAGTATCAGTGCCCAGCTTAAGCTGTTGCTTAAAGACAATTTTGTACGAGTCAACCCGAAAGTACCGGCGGGGCTGTTTGGCCTTGATAAAATGAACATGGATAAGTTGTTTGCTTTTGCTTCAACACACAGCCGAAGTGAATCGCCGATATTCAATGCGAGATTCAAAGACCATCGGGCTGGAGAATTTATTCCAGCGTATAAATTAGAGAGGTGAAAAATGGAAATGTTTGAGAAAGCATCTGTTTTGTCGAAGTCGTTAGAACAATTTGCAGAGGATTTAGATATTTCGGAGAGTAAATATCTTGAGGCAGAAAAGAGATACGAAGCAGTTGGCGAATGGCTGGGCAAAAACGACTCTCCTCTTTCAATATGTATCCCGGAAATTTATCCTCAGGGGTCGTTTGCCCTCGGCACTGTAATCAAGCCGATGACGAATAAAGACGAATATGATATAGACTTGGTTTGTTTTCTGGCAAAGCTGAAAAAAGAAAGTACGTCGCAGTCTGCCCTGAAAACAATGGTCGGAGATCGGCTTAAAGCCCATGACGCTTATAAGCGCTTGCTTGATCAGGAGGGGCATCGGTGTTGGACGCTTAATTATGCAAATGAGTTCCACATGGATATTCTACCGGCCATTGCAGATGATGTTTTGCGTGCTAAAGGCGGTTTATTGGTAGATGCTATATTGATAACGGATAAGCAAAAAATTGCCAGCGGAGATTCTGAGTGGCCCAAGAGCAATCCAAGAGGATATTTAAAATGGTTTCAATCACGCCAAGAGACCGTATTCGTTGCCTTGCGAAAACAGTTGGCTGAAGCAATAAAAGCCAGTGTTGATGACGTTCCTGAATATAAGATAAAAACACCGCTTCAACGAGCGATTCAAATTTTAAAGAGGCACCGTGATATATATTGTTCGAGAAAGAAAGATGCCTGTAAACCAATATCCATTATTATCACCACCCTTGCGGCGTCATCATACAAAGGACAGGATAATGTCTATAACACTGTCTATGACATTTTGTTCGGAATTACTGATAATGCGATTAAACAGGCTGGTAAATTCTACATACCCAATCCAGCGAACCCCGGAGAAAACTTTGCTGATAAGTGGGACAAAAACCCCGATTTGCCGAAGTCTTTCTTTGAGTGGGTGAATGATGCTCGAACTGTATTTGGATCAGCACTCATTGAGAAAGTCGACAAAATGGAATTCGGCAAGAAGCTGGAAGAATCCTTGGGGATTAAATCACGCGACATTGATGATGGGCAAAAATACTCAGGGGGTGCCCCTGTTTATGTAAAAGTTAATCCTTCGTCAGAACGACGGCCATGGGGAAGTGCATGTGTGTAGAGAGCCAATGTATAGAGCTACGGAAAAAGTATCCCTATTTGTTCCTTGAAAAGAAAAACGATGGGTATCTTATTCGAGGTACAATATTTCTCGAAAAAGATAATGTCAAGGATCGGTATGAAGTTGAAATTCGAGTTGTTTCTGATTACCCGAGGAAGGTTCCTACCGTCAAAGAAACCGGATCTAAAATTGATCCAAACTTTCATCACAATCCAGACGGAACTCTTTGCTTGGAAGCTCCGCTTACGGTGCATGAGATTTTCCGAGCAAATGAAACCCTGCTAAACTTTACAGATAATCTTCTCGTCCCTTATCTATATATACATAGCTACTACCGAATGAATGGCAAACTTCCTTTTGGGGAGCATGCGCATGGCGCAGAAGGAATTTTAGCAGACTATAAAAAAAGATTTGAAATATCGGATGATTTAATCGTTTTGGGGCTATTGCAAATACTGGCCGAAGGCGCCTATCGCGGGCATCATTTGTGTCCATGCGGAAGCAAAAAGAAATTACGCAATTGTCACGGCGGGTGCATTCGAAATCTCGTTAGTTTGCGATTCAATTTTATGAAAGATTTCATTCAAATATTAGGCTGGTTAAAAAAGGAACGACAGTTTAATGTGGTGCCATATATTTCGAAGAGAGTTAAAAATGTAATTACAAGCTTGAAAAATGTACCCAATGAAAAATGGACATATTAGCATGTTTGTTTTTTAGGTAGGTATGCGACGTACTTTTTTATAACGAGGCATTAAAATCAATGCAGGAATCAGAATATTTCAATATTAAGTTAAAAATTGAGAAAATCGACGAGCAGATTGCAAAAACCCCCAAGACGCTGTTGCTATCCATCTGAAATTAATTAAGTTAAATCATAATTATCCTTTTTTCGTATAAAATTATTTTAAATTATTTACGTTAGATTATTGTCCCTCTTACGTCTGTTATAATCAGAAAGGGGGAGAATCTAATGCCAACCTACGCAAGAAAGCATCAACTCAAACTATCCTTAATTTATCATCTATACAGCAGAAGTAATGGCAAAATGCCTATATTTAAGAGCGAGAAGGTAGGCCAAGAAAAAGAATTATTACTTAACTTGTAGTTAATGATATAATTAGCAACAGCGTCTTGATTTCGGTACAGAGGGGAGTTTTTTAAATGCGCATACTACTCATATCTTCAAGTCCACACAAGGAAAAAAGTCATACTTTTTTCTTGGCAAAAGAAGTATTAAAAGGATTCCCGAGTTCTGTAAAAACCGAAGTAATTCATTTATGCGATTATAAGATTGAGTTTTGCCGCCATTGCGAGAGTTGTCATAGAAAAATTATGTATTGTCCGATAAACGACGATGTCGGCATGATTTTAGAAAAGATGCTTTTAGCTGAAGGGATTATTTTTGCTTCACCAAACTATATAAATCAAATTACCGCTTCGATGAAGGCGCTTTGGGATAGGGCAGCCCATTTTATTCACTGCAGTAGGCTTTTAGACAAGTATGTCGTGGGTGTTGTTTCTTCGGGAAGCGGCCAGGATAAAACTGTTTTAGATTATATTCAGTATTATGCTAATACCTGTGGAGCCCTATACGCGGGAGGCCTGTCTTCGCGCGCGCCAATTAATAAGGAAAAAAGGAAGAGGCTTTTAATTTAGGCAATAAACTAATATTGGATATGAAAGAACAAAGAGTTTTCCCAGAGCAGCTAAAGGCTATTGAGAATTTTAAAGAACATTTCAAGAATGTAATAAAGATGAGAAAAAATGACTGGGCAGAGGAGTATCAATACTGGTTAAATAAGGGTTGGTTATAAACCAGGGACGCTTCGGTAGACTTCGAGAAAATCCTCCCAAAAATCCTCCAACTTATCGTTGCTTTAATCCTTCAAGAGATGTAAAATAACATCCAAAAGATAAATTTTTTAAAGGAGGTATTTATGTCTTTAACATTTACCATTTTAGCCGTAATAATTATTATAGGGTTTATGATATGGCGTAATCGGAAAATAGCAGAGAGAAACCGTATAAACCATATATCAGAAGAAAAGCGGCAGGGAGAAAATCTTAAATTAGAAGAAAAGATAAGGCTTAGAGCAGAAGAAGGCGTATCTAAGAATCAGGAAGAAAGAAAACTGCGGGCAGAACAGGAAGCGAATACAGGTAAGGCTATAGAAGAGAGAGATTCTAGGGAAAAGGAATTAAGGCAGAAGATAAGTGACAGGAAAAAACATGAGTTAGAAGAAGAGCAGCGTAAAACAGAAGAAAAAAAGTAAAAGGGAAAATTTTTATGAATATTATTGATGCGATAGCAGCTGGAATTGTGGGATTTTATTTTGTTACCGGGTATGTGTCAGGTTTATTGAAGAAGGTTCTAGGGATAATGAGTTTTGTTATTAGCGCGGTTGCGGCATATATTTACTATAATAAGGGCGCCGGATTACTCAATGTAATAGCTCTTTTTCTTCTGACAAACTTAGTTTTAATCATTGTAGTAGGGCTATGGATGAGGTTAAAGCGGAAAGACGGGGCGATACTTTCGTTTTCCTCCCGTGCTGCAGGAGGAATAGTCGGGAGTATTGAAGGGGCAGCATATGTATTGGTTATGTTAACAACGATAAATTATTTCAACGGGATTATCAGCGTAACTAATCCTGTTATTGCGGCTAACCTGGAGTCATCATTTTTATATTCCCGTTACAGAAAAATATCTATGGGCCCTAATGCGCAGATCGGAAAAGAAAAGCAGGAAACAATAGTGTTTGATCCGCAAACCGTGGATAAATTAAGGGAAAATCCTTCTCTAAAAGCTATGTTAGATGATAAACAGCTGCTTGAAAGTATTAATCAGAAGGACTATGGCAGAGTTATTTCTTGCCCCGCGTTTCTTAAGGTTATAAATGACAGGGAACTTTTGAAAGAGTTGATAAAGGTTATGCCGAAAGATCACTAGCTATGTCAAAAATTAAACTGGATTTGCACGATATTTTTAACAAAGGCCGGTCAATTGAAGCAGAGCTTAATCGCGTGATAGAAGAGGCGGTTAGAAAGAAAATCTCTTTGGTTGAGATCATTCCCGGTAAAGGTAGTGGCCAGTTAAAGAAACATGTTTTACGTTTTTTAGAGCAACCGCAGATAAAACAACTTTATCATCGGCTTGAGAAAGATGACAAGAATTTTGGCAGGGTTTTTGTGCATTTTAGAAATTAAACAATGAAATCTTATACCGATTATCTTACTTTTAACACAAAATCAAGGCAGGAATTTATCAATATTACGCCTAAGATTGAGGAAGCCTTGCAAAAAAGCGGGATAAAAGAAGGTTTGTGCCTGATTAATGCTATGCATATCACCAGTTCAGTTTTTATCAATGATGATGAAAGTGGCCTTCATAAAGATTTTTCTCAATGGCTTGAAAAGTTGGCGCCTTTTGGAAAAGATAAATATAATCATAATCTAACTGGCGAAGATAACGCAGATGCGCATCTGAAGCGTACGATTATGGGAAGAGAAGTGGTGGCTGCTGTTACAAAAGGTAAACTTGATTTTGGGCCATGGGAGCAAATTTTTTATGGTGAGTTTGACGGTAGGAGGAATAAGAGGGTGTTGGTTAAAATTATAGGCGAATAATGAAAGGATGGGTAAAATGAGGACGATGAGACTATTTGTAGGGTTGATGATTATTATTGGTTTAGCCTCGGGATGTTCTTCTGTAAAAGTAACACGCACGGATGTTTTTAAGACCGTTGACTTAAGTGGAAGGTGGAATGATTCTGATTCGCGCTTGGTTGCCGAAGAGATGGTCAAGGATTGTCTTGAAAAGTCATGGCTTAATGAATTTAATATAGCAAGCGGAAAAGTTCCTGTTGTAATAGTCGGGACAGTGATGAACAGAAGTTCTGAGCATATTGATTCAAAAATATTTACTAGTGACCTTGAGCGCAGCTTGCTTAATTCAGGAAAAGTGAAATTTGTTGCCGCAAAAGATGCGCGGGTTGAGATCAGGGAGGAAAAGGCTGATCAGCAGGTTGAAGCCTCTAAAACAACGGCTAAACCCCAGCATGTAGAAACCGGCGCAGATTTTATGCTTCAGGGGTCGATAAATTCAGTTACAGATGAGATTAAAGGTAAATATGCTGTTCTTTACCAGGTTAATCTTGAACTGGTGAATCTTGTCACAAATGAAAAATCCTGGATAGGCCAGAAAGAGATTAAGAAAGTAGTTTCAAGAAAGGCTTTCGGCTTATAAAGTGTTTTGCTTTAAACTGCTTTTTATTTTTTTCATCACTGTTTTTCTCTCTGGATGTGCTACACCTCTAGCCGTCCAATCAAGAGTAGGCAGCTCTATAGCTGTAAATGACTTTGCTGGCGCTGCCAGGCTCTTAGACGAAAATCCCTATCTTTACGGCAGGAATAATACTCTTCTTTACCTTTTGGATAAGGGTTTTGTTTTACATCTTTTAAAAGATTATCCGGCTAGTATCAATAGTTTTGAAAAAGCAAAAAACAAGTTTGATGAACTCTATACAAAATCTATAACCGGTTTTTTGAGTACTCTTGTTATCAATGATTATGCCGCAAGCTACAGAGGAGAAGATTTTGAGCGGGTAATGGTTAATATTTTTCAGTCAATAAATTATTGCCTGTCAGGTTCTTTAGAGGAAGCCCTGGTTGAGGCAAGGCAGGTAGATTCAAAACTTCTTCTGATAAACCAAAATTACAAGCCTAACCAGCAGAACGTTTACAAAGAAGATGCTTTTACCCGGCTTTTGATGGGGATTCTTTATGAGTCAAGCTTAACGAGCCAGGATTATAACGATGCTTATATATCTTATGCCAGGGCAGATAATATTTACGAGGAGGATTATATTAAAAACTATCATCTCGGAGCGCCAAATTTATTAAAGGAAAATCTTCTTACCACGGCAAAATTTATGGGAGAAGAAGAGTTTACTAAATACCGCGCAAAATATAATGATGTAAAATTTTATACTCCGCAAGAAAAAGCAAAAAAAGCCGAAATTTACCTTATCCAATACAATGGTTATTCTCCGCTAAAGACAGAAGCGATAATACCTATTCCTATGCCTGATGGTTATATTGTTCAGCTTGCTTTTCCTCAGTATGAGAGCCGTTTTTACAGGACAGCTGGTGCGGTTTTTATTGCTAAGGACCAGAAAGGCAGGCCTTTTAAAACAGTAACGGAACTCGGTGAAGACTTAGAAGCTATTGCCAGAGAAAATCTTAATAATCGTAAAACGCGTGCCGTTGCTAAGTCAATCGCCACTTCTGCAGGAAAGTACCTTATAGAGCGTAAGCAGGAAGAGAGTATAGGTAAAAGATCAGGCGATAACACTCAGGCAGGATTCAGAATTTTAAGTAGTTTATTTAATATTGTTACTTCCCGGGCAGATTTGCGTTCATGGCAGAGCCTTCCTTCACAAATCCGCATCGGGCGGTTATTGCTCGATCCTGGTGAATATAATTTTTCTGTAGTCAGTATTGATTCTCAAAATCAGAATCTAAACGAGATCGATCTGGGGAAGATTAAAGTTTCTGCAGGAGATAAAAAGTTTTTTGCCGTACGAAGCTTATTATAATAAAATGAGAAAAATGATCAAAAAATTAATCGCTTTAATAATGCGCAAGCGTTTAAAGAGCCTTGATTTTACCGTAATATCCAGTAACTGCTGGGGTGCGGAAATTTATCGGGAACTTGGTATTGAATATAGAACTCCCTTTGTCGGCACGTATATGTTTATCCCGTGTTATATTAAAATGCTTAAACAGTTAAAAGAGTATCTCTCGGGCCCAGTTAGCTTCATCAGTGTTTCTAAATATAGAGAAGCAAACATAGTCAGAGCTAGTAATCCCTATCCTGTAGGTTTATTGGGCAATGATGTGGAAATACATTTTATGCATTATAAAACTGAAGTTGAGGCAGAGGAAAAATGGAAACGCAGGATAACTAGGATAAATTGGCAGAAGTTATTTATCCAGATGAGTGACCGCGACGGTTTTACTTTGGAGTTGTTGGAGGAATTTCAAAAGTTAGATTTTAAGAATAAGGTATGTTTTACCAGTAAACCTTACCCGATGTTTAACTCTGTTGTTTGGATCAAGCAATGCCAGGGCAAGCCTTATGTAATGGATGGGATGTCTTTGTATAAAGCCTGTAAGAAATATTTCAATCTTATTTCCTGGCTTAACAGTAAAGCCTAACGAAGAGGAAAAATTCTTATGCATATGGCTGATGCTTTGATATCACCTGTTGTAGGTGGTGTTATGTGGT